>CAYYCI010000110.1:0-9436 GCA_964470215.1 uncultured Planctomycetota bacterium | reverse complement strand
ACGTTGAACGTCGCCTTGTCGGTCATCATCTCCACGATGTCCTCCGACTCCTTGACGTCCTCGCCCTCCTCGAAGTACCAGAACGAGACGGTCGCCTCGTCGCCTGCATCCTCGCCAAGTTCAGGTAGTCGAAGTTCGAAGAGCGCCACTTTTGTCCCCATTCCTCTCTCTGGCCGCCAGCGCCCGGTAATTCTCCCCGGCGTGGTAAGAACTGCGGACGAATGGCCCCGCAGCCACCACCGTGAAGCCCAGCGCCTCGGCCTGCTCCTTGTATTCCTCGAACTCCTCCGGGGGAACGAAGCGGGCCACCGGCAGGTGTGAGGGCGATGGGCGAAGGTATTGCCCTATCGTCAACATCCGGCAGCCGGCCCCACGGAGCCTCCGGAGAACCTCCAGAACCTCTCCCCTGCCCTCCCCCAGTCCCACCATCAGGCCACTCTTGGTCACGAGCCCCGCCTCCGACGCCAGCCGCAGGACCAGAAGCGAACGCTCGAAGTCGGCCTCCGGTCGCACGGGAGCGTAGAGACGGGGAACCGTCTCGACGTTGTGGTTGAAGACCTCCGGCCTCGCCGCCAGCACGCGCCCGAGGGCCGAGCGCGAGCCGCCGAAGTCCGGCGTCAACACCTCCACCGCGGCATCACACGCCTCCCGGATCGCCGCGATGGTCGCGGCGAAATGGCCGGCGCCCCCATCGGGCAGGTCGTCGCGAGTGACCGACGTGACCACGACGTGGCGAAGGCCCAGCCGGGTGGCTGCCGCGGCCACGCGCCGAGGCTCGTCCGGGTCGGGCACCGCGGGCTCGCCGTGGTCCACAGCGCAGAAGCGACAGTTGCGGGTGCAAGTGGCCCCGAGGATCATGAACGTCGCAGTCCCCCGGGCGAAACATTCGCACTGGTTCGGGCAATGAGCGCTCCGACACACCGTGTTCAGGCCCAGGGTGTTCAAGACCTCCCGCACCCCGTCGGTTGCCCCGGGGGGCGGGAGTCTTTTCTTGAGCCACGGGGGGAAGCGTCTGGTGGTCGCGCTCATTGGCCCTCTGCCCTGTATGATAATAAACGGGGGCGCCGAGCCCCCGACCATCTTTTGCATGGTATCCTTCCTCGCCGGCGCTGTCAAGGGCTTTTTGACCCCAACACAACCGCTGTGTTATGATTCGGGTAGCGAAGAACCTGTGGGACCACCCCAGCCAGCACGAACAGCCAAAACGCTAAGTGTCGTGATGAAGACCTGTTACGTCGTTACATGGGACAGGATCGCCTACGCCGAGGCCCTCGACCACCAACTCCGCGTCGTCCGCCGGCTTCGTGAAGGGGACTGCTCCGACGCCGTCCTGATGCTCCTGGAACACAACCCCGTTGTCACTCTGGGGCGCGGGGCCAGCGACGACCACCTGCGGCTCTCCCCGGAGGAACTCCGAAGGCGCGGGGTCGAGGTCTGTGAGACCACCCGCGGCGGCGACGTCACATACCACGGCCTCGGCCAACTTGTCGGCTATCCCATCCTGCGGCTGCCCGAGGGCCGCCGCGACGTCCATCGCTACCTCCGCTCCCTCGAGGCGGTCATCATCCGCGCTCTGGCGGCCTACGGCATCAGCGCCGGCCGCGAGCCGGGCCTGACCGGCGTGTGGGTCGAGGGCGGGAAGATCGCGGCGATCGGGGTGGCATTCACCCGCTGGGTGGCCTACCACGGCTTCGCGCTCAACGTCACCACCGACATCTCGGCCTTCGACCTCATCGTCCCGTGTGGCATCCCTGACCGCCCGGTCGTCTCGATGGAGAAGGTGCTCGGTTGGGCGCCGGCCCGCCGCGAGGTCGAGGACAGGTTGGTCGAGGAATTTGCCTGCGAGCTCGCCTTCGAGCGGGTCGAGCGTTGCGGGTCGTTCGAGGAATTGCCGCCCCACCTGCGGTGAGCGTCACCTCTCCTCGATGGCGATTGCCCTGGCGGGAGCGCTGTCCACTCCCGCCCACCTGACCGGCAAGGCCATGAAGAAGAACTCGTCGCGGTGGAGCGCCTCGAGGTTGGCGAGGAACTCCACCAGACACACCCCCCCGCGCATCAGGATGTCGTGGAAGCCGCGGGTCGCGGTCACCGTTGCCCCCAGGCGAACATCCGGCCCGACCCCCACCAACTTCACCCCGCGCTCGCGCAGCCAGATCGCTCCGCCGGGAGCGAAGCAGGGGGTGAGGGTCGAGGTCTTGTCGCTGTTGCGACACACCACGATGTCCCCCTCGGCCAATCGCTCGCCGAGGTGCTTCTCGAGGAACTCGCCATCCATCTCCTGGGCACCGAGGGCGTCGGTGATGTCGAGCAACACCGCGCGGCCGAAGAACCGCTCGAGCGGCAATGCCGCGCAGTCCTCGCCATCCTCGAAGAAATGGGCGGGGCTTTCGACGTGGGTGCCCACGTGGGTGTGGGTGCGCAGGATATCGAACTTGAAGGCGTCGTCCGCCAGGCGCCCCCGCTCGACCACGAATGGCCTCTCCGCGCTCCCCGGCGGCACCACGGCCAGCGAGAGGTCAACGATGCGGTAGCGCGCCAGGTCTATCGAGAACATCGCCCTTGCTCCTATTCCGTCGGGGCGGTCAAGACGTTGACCGAGCGAGGCGGAAGGACCCAGCAAAGCCGCCCGCCCTCGACCGGCACTGTCCGCCTCCGCACCGCCTTCCCCTCTTCGTCCATCGACTTGTGCTCGGCCGCGCGCGTCCCGTCGAGTGGCAGGCCGGAAACCTCCAGGCTCTGTGGCCTCGCGGCCGGGTTCACCGCCCAGAGAATCACCTGGCGGTCGCCGAGGCCGGCCAAAGCCCACACGCCTTCCCCCGCCGCCGTCTTCGCCTCGAGCAGTTCGCCGGGAGTGTGGTCGCGAAGAAGGTGGAATGCCTTCCCCAGCGGCGTCTCGCTCGCTCTCCGGCCCTCGAGCCTCAGGAGACCGACGACCTGTTGCCTGCCTACCAAAGGAACGGTGGCAAGGGCCCCGGGGGCGCCCTGGCTGGCAAGAGCGACGAGTGCGACGGCGGCTTCCATCGCCGTCTGCGCCTCGATATTGAACAGGGCCGGCGCGCGGTCCTTCGTCCTCGCCGCCTTCAATCGCTCGACGAGGCTCCCGGGTTGACGCGCCAGGTCTCGACGCCTCAGGCGCAACCCGAACCACACGTCCGTTCCCTTCGTGGCGGCCTTCGGGGGCGCGAACACCCGCAGGTGAGGCGCGCTGGCAAGGAGGGCGTTCACGATGGCCTTGCCTCGGCCATCGCCCTGGCCTTCGTCCCCCGCCGCGACCATCCAGAGCCTGACTTGGTGGGGCCGCTGATGGCCGTTCGACGCGCGGACCTGCCCCATTCGGCTCGTCGGCTCGCCGTTGCAGTAGTCCAGCCAGTCCGCGACGGAAGAAGCGCTCGCCGCTGGGCTGGCCACGAGCATCGCCTCCGCGCCGACCTCCCGACACAGCGCGACGAACTCGTCCGTGCCGAAATCGTTGGGGGCTGGGAAGAATCGGCCGCCTTCGGCGGCGAGCGCTGCCCGCGGGGGCCGCTCGGCGCGCGGCCCCACCCCCCGCCGCCATTCGTAATCGAGCGCCCCCGCGCCGGCCGGCCAGCGCAGGAGAGTGGGGCGCATCGCCTTGAGTGCGTCGAAGACTTCCGACCGCATCCAGGGCCTCTCCCCCTCAGGCAAGAGGCTCACTCCATCCACCCAGACCGCGCCCGATCCCTCGAGCCTGATGGCCAATTGCGCGAGTGGGGCTGAGAGGGTCGGTCGAAGTTTGAAGCGGCAGGCCCGCCAGACCTCGCCAGGCCTGCCGAGCGCCGCTCGCGCCGCTACCTTGCCGTCTGGCGACCTCAATTCCACCCAGACAGGCGGAGCGCCTTTGCCTCTGAGATGCACTTGGCCCACAAGGGTAGTGCCCTGGGGGATCGGGATGCCGCTCTGGGCGATGCCGCCACTGCCCCTCTCGACCTTTATCCTCTGGGAAAAATGGCCGTTGAACGGATATAGATGGTCCCAGAGGAAGCGGACGCGGGAGCCTTCGGGCCGGATGGCCTCCCATCGGTCGGGGAGTTGGTCGAGCGGGGCTTTGGCCGGGTCGTCGAGGAGGAAGAGGGGCTCGCCGCCCGGTCTCTCGGCCACGATTGCCAGGAACTGGGCGGTGGCCCCGGCGGCGCCGAGGCCGATCCCCGCGAAGGGCTTCATCGCCTTTCCGACGCGGTGGACCAGGCGCCCGTCGAGCGAGCACAGGAGAGTGCCCCGCCGCAGGCTGATGTCAATGCGATAGAGCTTCCCGGTCTCGATGCGACCGACGACTGGCCGGGCCATTGGCCTCGCCCGGCCCACCCCCACGGACTCGAGGATGTGGCGGGTGTTGCCGCGAGCGCCGAGTGTCCAGCGGACGTGGTTCTTCTGGTCCTGAACCTCGAAGAGGATGCGAAGCCCGCCGGTGCCGCCGGTCTTCCTTGCGAGCAGGGAGAGGTGGTAGTCGCGCCACTTCCGCTTGCCGACGAGGACCAGGGGCTGGTCGCTCTCTTGGCTTGTTCTGACGATGAGCATCCGCCCGCCACAGGCTCGCAGTTCCCAGCCCTCGGAGGGCATCCAGCCTGGTGGCGTGGGTAGCGGCCCTCGGAGGGCGGGCCGCTCGAAACTCCCGTTGCGGACGAGTTCGGGGAGCAGGAGTCGCGCGCCTGGGCTTCCAGGCGCGGGGAGCGAGCAACCGAAGATGCGCGTAGGGAAGGGAATTCGGTGGCCGGGCTGGACGAGGAGCCGGGCATCCGGCTCGCCGGCACCCGCGGCGGCGATAGCCAGTGCACAAGACGCTGCTACGAGGGGCCTTCGGCCCATCTGGCCTCAGGGAGAAAGCGTGGGTGAATGCGATCCGGCTTTGTCGCGCGCATTCTAACCCCGGGCGCTCGGCGAGTCAATCGGGGAGCTGCCTCTCGGTGACCATGACAGGCACATGGTATCCGGCTGGTCGGAGGAAGCGTTCGAGGTCATCGAGGACGATCGGTGGTAGGGTGAAGGCAACCGGGCTGGCGCCTGGGTGGCAATCCTGGCTTTGCATCTGTGCGAAAATCTGGGCAGGGGTCTTGCCTCCCTTGCACACCAGCCGCCGGTGGTGGTCGAAGTAGCACTGGTAGATGCGGCTGCGACCAAGGGGCTGGGCATTGGTCTGATAGTCCTCTACCTCCAGGAACTCGTCCTTGACCAGGCGGTGAAAGGCCTCCACGTCGCTCTGGCTGGTCTTCGACCCGGGGAAGATGGCCACAGGAAGCCGCCCTGTTCGGAGGTTTTGTGAGGAGTTGCCTCGGAGCACGCGAGCGGTCCGCCAGGCCGGCCACTCCGTCGGCACGATAGCGCTCGCGCCAGTTTCGGACAGTGACCCGAGTGGTCCCGAACTCCCTGCCGGCCGCACTGACCCCGTGCTCAAGGGCGTAGAGGACCATCTGGCGCGCAGCCCCTGACGCACTTCCTCGCTTGACCTTTCCTGCCCGATGGGCCAACATCTCATCGAAGACCTTCTTGTGCAAGGGTCGGGGACGGTTCCGACTACTCTATCGTCTTGCGCAAGGAGGTCTAATCACCTTTCTTTCCACTCCGCGGCGACCGCCCCCTAGAGGGGGGCGGTGGGGAGGAGGCGCAGGACTCCCACTGCCGTGCCGTCCTCTCCACCTTCTTGTAGAGCCCCATCCCCATATAACTCAGCCGAACGCACGGTCCCACCATGTGGATACGATGTGCCTGTACGTGGACATCGCGAAAGAGAGTTGACCTTTGGCCCGTCAAGGGTCATAATTGAGTTAGCGCCCCGGCGCAGCACGCGAAGGGGTAGAGATGAAGCGATTGCCGTGTCTCGCCGGCTGCACGCGGGGGTTCTCGCTTGTCGAGCTTCTGGTCGTCGTCTCGGTCATTGCGATTCTCGCGGCTCTCCTGTTGCCCAGCCTGGGCACCTCGATCAAAACGGCCAAGACGGCCCACTGCCAGAGCAACCTGCGCCAGATAGCCGCCGCGTTCGTCCTCTACTACAAACACTACGATGGCCTGATGTGTCCCTCCGGCTCCCCGTCGCGGAAGCCGCCGTATCGCTACCCGCGCTGGTACAAGAACCTCGAGCCCTTCGCGGGCGGCAGCCTGGGCATCTTCCGCTGCCCATCGAAGCAACGGGCCAAGTGGGGCTACGGGCTGAACCACATGTGGTGCGGCCCAGATGAAATCTACCCCGGCGCCGCCATGAACGACCGCGCCAAGGAATTCGACATGGTCACCAACCCCAGCGGAACCCTCATCATCTGCGACACCGCGGTCGTCACCAACCCCGACGACCCGCCGGAGGACTGGATCGAGAAGGACGCTGCCAACGTGGCCGGCTGCTGCCGCTTCCCCTACGACAATCGCCCCGGCGAGCCGGGCACCTACACGTGGTGGCGGAAGGACCCTCGCCGAGCGGTCCCCCGCCACTTCGGGCGGAAGAGCAACTGCATGTTCTTCGACTCCCACGTCAAGGCAATCGAGACGGCCGACATCGTGGACGATCTGTGGGACGAGCCGGGCTGCATCTACGACAACGACGGGTACCCGAAGCGAAAATGACCCCCCGCCCCCTCCCCCCACTCGTGCTCATAGGGCTGGTGCTCTCGTGCGGGGGCGGCTCACGCTCCGCCTCGATGTCCTTCGCCGACTTCAAGGCCACGCTCGAGAGGATGAAGACCCCCTTCGAGGAGCCGTGCCCCGAGTGCCACCAGAGCGGCAAGGTTCTTGACCCGGACACCGGGAACGAGGTGAAGTGCCCCACCTGCGAGGGCACCGGCATGCGCAAGGGCGTCAGGGGCCCGACCGTCGCCGACTTCGAAGCCGCCTTCGGCAAGCCCGAACGCGTCGAGTCCAGGCCCGCTGACCTGGTGTGGGAATACTGGTTCTTCCCATGCCGGGAAGGGACTGTGCGTCTGCCCGCTTTCCTCGACGAACAACCCGGCGACGAGGTCCGCGTGGTGACGGGGGAGCCGGAACTCATCCGGCGGTGATTCTCTCGGCCACCTGGCTGGCCATCTCGAAGGCTGGGCGCGCCATCCCCTCAGGGCGCGTCCCCAGCCCGCAGGCCGGCGTGATCAGGCTCTGGCGAACCACCCGCTCGCGCCCCAGGCCGTAACCGGCCAACTTATCGATCATCCCGCTCAATCTCTCGGCGAGGGCGACGGCGGTGGTCTCGGCCAGTTGCTCGGGGTCGGTGGGCACTATCCCCCAGGCAATGTTCCCCCCGCGGTTGACGAACTCGACCAGTTCATCACGATAGGTCAGGAAATTCTCCGCGAAACCAAACGCGTCGAACGACACGATATCCACCGAACTCTCCAGGAAGATCGTCCAGTCGGTGTTCGAGCAACAGTGGGTGCCCTTCGTGGGGGCGGCGGCATAGACCGCCTCGATGACCTCGCGCGGCTGCTCCGGGCGCGTCCAGCCGAAGAACGGGGTGCCGAACGAGGCCAGGAACGGCTCGTCAACGAAAATCACCGGGCGTGCGCCCGCCTTCTTGATCTGGCGAGCAAGCCAGCGGACCTTGAGCGCCAGATGCTTGACGATGACCTCGCGCAGGACGTCGTTGTAGAGGGTGGGGTTGCCCTCCTCGTCCACGAGGCTCATGGCGAATGTCACGGGGCCGACGACCTGTGCCTTGGCCTCGGCCACGCCGCTTGCGCGTGTCCGCTCGAGGAACTTCGCCAGCGCGGCGCTACGCCGTGGCGAGATGGCCCCGTCGCCCTCCCCGGGCGACTCCCAGGCCGCGAACAGGCGCTCGACCGCCAGGAAAAACTCCTCGTCCTGGACCATCACCCACTTCCCATCGCGTTGCCTGAGCCCCGGGAGGCCCTCGTGCACCTGTTCGTTCATGCTCTCGTTGCGCGAGAGTTTCGGCAGTTGGGGGAGATATGGGAGTTCCGGCGCGTAGTCAAAGACCAGAGCGAGCGCCTCGTCAACGTCTCTGGTAGGCAGGCTGCCGATGCCCGTGACCCGGCAGCGACCCTCGAATGCCATGGCGTTTCTCCGACCAGGCTCTGACGGCCCAGATTATAGACCCATGCCCACCACCGGGCAACAACCAAACAGCCCCTGCCTGAGTCCTCCGCGTAGCGCCCATCCGTGTTCGTCCGTGCCCGTCTGTGTCCGTCCGTGTCTTTCCGCCGGCGAAGCCCCGCCCTGCGCCGAGGGAGTCACGCCGGGCCATCCGGTAGCGAATTGACATGGCGGGAGATGGTGTGATTCAATGTGGCGCAGTGGCCATCGGAACGCCGAGGAAGGTGTCCTTGCGAAGGCTTGCGCTGTTCGTGGCAGGCGCGCTGGCAGCCGCAGTTGCGGCGTGGCTGTGGCTCACTCCCGCATTCGGCCGCGGGCCGACGGCGCTGACGATCATCGCTTTCATCGTCTCGGTCAACACTTTCTACCTCTACAACCTCGTCTTCCACCTTCTACCGAAGGGGCGGTGGGTGGCCGCGATGGCTCTGGGATGGTACGCAGCGCTGTTTGCGATATTCGTGGGCGTGGCGGTCGGGCCGCCCGAAACCCGCTGGGTGTTCGGCGGGGTCCATCGGGTGTTGCTCTTCGGCCTTTTCACCCTCCTGACGGGGGCGTTCTTTCACGTTCCAGTGCTTTTCGGCGCGATGGTGGCGGTGATCGTCGGCTACGTCGTCTTCCCGTTCTTCGCCGAGGCCACGACTGCTCTCCTGCTCGTGCTCTACCTCGTGGGGCTGGTGGAATTGCGCCGCGCGCGCGAGACGAACAACTTCGTCGTTTTCGGGTGCTTCCTTCTGGGCTTCATCCTTGTGTTGGTGGTGCTCTTCCCGGTGGGAAACCTCGGGGTGATGCGCTCCCCACAAGACCTCAAGACCGCGGTCTTCGGCCACGACGCCGCTGCGCACGAGACGCGCCGGGCGCTGGCCATGAGCCTCCGGACCGCCACGGTGACCACGGCGTTGGTCCTTGCGCTCGGCGTGCCGCTGGGGTATTTCCTGGTGCGGAGCGACTTCCGAGGCAAGCGCATCCTCGACGCGCTCGTGGACCTGCCGATCGTCCTGCCGCCGCCGGTGGCGGGGCTGGCGCTGGTGCAACTTGTCGCGCCGAACCAGGCCTTCGGGCGCTTCCTGGACGAGAGGCTCGGCATAGTCCTGGCAAACGACTGGAAAGGCATCGTGTTGGCCCAGGCGTTCGTCAGCAGCCCCTTCCTCGTGCGTTCGGCCATGGCGGCCTTCCAGGCGGTGGACCCGAAACTCGAGAACGTCTCGCGCACTCTCGGGGCCGGGCCGCTGGCCACGTTTTTCCGGGTGACGCTCCCCCTTTCGGCCCGAGGCATCTTCATGGGCTGCATCCTCACCTGGGGGCGGGCGATCGGGGAGTTCGGCTCGGTGAGCTTCATCGCCGAGAGCCCCGAGACCATGCCAGTGCGCATCTACAAGCAGTTCGTCGAATC
>CAYYCI010000109.1:0-9444 GCA_964470215.1 uncultured Planctomycetota bacterium | reverse complement strand
GGCGAGCTCATCGTCAACGGCGGCTTCGAGGATGGCCTGCGCGGCTGGTATCCCCTGTGGACGCGCGAGCGAGGCAAGGGGAAGGCCTCGAGCGAGACCAGGGTCGTCCGCTCAGGCGGCCGCGCGGTGCGGATCGAACATAGCGGCAATCTCGACTGGAGTTTCGGCCAGGAGAAGGCACTGGTGGTCGAGGCCGGCCAACTCTATCGCCTGCGGGCGTTCGTCCGCCTGGAAGGCCAGGGCAGCGCCACCCTGGGAGTGATCCTCAGGGACCGCCGCGAGCGGGTCCTCTCGTGGACACACGGGGCACGGACCACCCGCGCCACCCGCGGCTGGCGCCTCCTCGAGAGCCGCTTCATCATACCACCGGGCGGCGCCACCATTGCGCCCAGGCTCATAGGTCACGGGCCGGCCACCGTGTGGCTCGACGACTTCTCCCTGACCCTGGAGGGGACCATGGACGCTCTCCGTCGAAAGGACCTGCCTGAGACCCTCAAGGCCTCCAATGCCCGACTGGAGGTCACCCTCCATTGCGCATCGGGCGCGCTGGACCTCACGGACCGCCGCAGCGGCACGACCTGGCGCCAGCGCCACGAGGGAGCCAGCCTGGCCGTCCTCGACGCGCGGGGCGTGCCCGAGGGCTTCGACCTCGACCTTTTCGACCCCAGGGCGTGCTCAAAGGTCTCCTGCGCCATCCGCCTGGACGACGACCGCCCGGAACTCACGGTGGAACTGCGCGGCGAGGGCAAGATGCCCAACGACATCGCTTTCCCTCCCCCGCTCCAGACCGTCAAGGGTATGCTCCTGATTATGCCGGTGAACGAGGGCATAAGTTACCCGGTGGACGACCGCAGCCTTCGGCCCATGTGGTACCACCTCTACGGGGGCCACGGCCTGTGTATGGGCTGGTACGGGGTGACCGACGGCCAGCGGGCCCTGATGGTCATCGTCGAGACGCCCGACGACGCCGCGGTGCGCGTCCCCCGGCTCGATGGCCTCCTCACCCTGGCCCCCATCTGGCGGGCGCAGAAGGGCAAGTTCGGCTACCCGCGCCGGCTGCGCCTGGTGGTCTTTGAGAGGGACGCCTACGTGGCCATGTGCAAGCGATATCGCGAATACTCCAAGAAGATCGGCCTCTTCAAGACCCTCGCCGAAAAGCGGAAGGCCAATCCCAACGTTGACCGGCTCATTGGAGCGGTGAACGTGTGGTGTTGGGGTCGCGACCCCGTGGGTATCTGCCGCGAACTCCAGGAGGCAGGGATCGAGCGCATCCTCTGGAGCCATCGCGCCAGCCCGGAGCAAATCCGCGCCATGAACGAAATGGGCATCCTCACCAGTCGCTACGACATCTACCAGGACACCATGAACCCCGCCAATTTCCCAAAATTGCGCGGCGTTCACCCCGACTGGACGAGCGAGGCGTGGGCGAACGACGACATCATGTTCGACGCCAACGGCAATTGGGTCCGCGGCTGGCGGGTCCGGGCGAAGAACGGCGAGATGATCCCCTGCGGGGTCCTCTGTGACCGCCGCGCCGTGGACTACGCCCGCCGCCGAATACCGCCAGAGCTCAAGACCCATCCCTACCGCTGCCGCTTCATAGACACGACGACCGCCAGCCCGTGGCGCGAGTGTTACCACCCGAAGCACCCCATGACTCGTTCCGACAGCAAGCATTGGAAGATGGAACTCCTGCGCTTCGTCAGCGAGGGATGCGGGCTGGTCTGTGGCAGCGAGACAGGCCACGAGGCCGCCGTCCCATACGTCCACTACTTCGAGGGCATGCTCAGCCTCGGGCCGTATCGGATTCCCGACGCCGGTCGGAACATGGCGCGCATCCGGGACGCGGTTCCGGAGCGGGTGGCGAAGTTCCAGACGGGACACTACTATCGCCTGCCGCTCTGGGAGTTGGTCTATCACGACTGCGTGGTGGCCCAGTGGTACTGGGGCGACTACAACAACAAACTCCCGGCCCTCTGGGACCGCCGGGACCTGTGGAACGCGCTCTACGGCACCCCGCCGATGTTCATGTTCAATCGCGACCTGTGGCATCGCTGGCGCGAGCGGTTCGTCCAGAGTTACAAGACCGCCACCCCCGTGGCGCGGGCCACCGGCTACTCCGAGATGCTCTCCCACGAGTGGCTCACGCCCGACCACGCAGTCCAGCGGACCCGCTTCGCCAACGGTGTGACGGTCACGGTGAACTTCGGGGACAAGCCCTACACGCTCGAGGATGGCGCCACCCTGCCCCCCCTCTCTCACCGTGTCGTTGGGCTGCTTGACTGATACACCGCTTTCCGCATAATAAGCGACCTGAGTGGCGACCCGTCCGCGAGACCACGCGAAAGGAGATCTGGATGCGCGTCGTTGTTGTGAAGACACCGGAGGAGATGGGCCGGGAGGCCGCGGCGATCGTGGCCGAGGGCATCCGCTCCAAGCCACACTACGTCCTGGGCCTTGCCACTGGCAGCACTCCCATTCCCCTCTACCAGGAACTGATCCGCCTCCACAAGGAAGAGGGCCTGGACTTCTCGTCGGTGATCACCTTCAACCTCGACGAATACGTCGGTCTGCCGCCCACCCACGACCAGAGTTACCGCTATTTCATGGACGCCCAGCTCTTCAACCACGTCAACATCCTGAAGAAGAACACCCACATCCCGGACGGGATGACCGACGACATCGAGGCCCACTGTCTGGCCTACGAGGCCATGGTCGAGGACGTCGGGGGGATAGACTGCCAGATACTGGGCATCGGGGGCAACGGCCACATCGGCTTCAACGAGCCAGGCTCTTCGCTCGCCTCGCGGACGCGCGTGGTGGAACTCACCGAGAAGACCATCCAGGACAACTCGCGGTTCTTCTCGAGCATAGACGAGGTGCCCAGGCGCGCGATCACGATGGGCATCGGCACGATCCTCGACTGCCAGAAGCTCGTCCTCCTGGCCACCGGGGCCAACAAAGCCGAGGCCGTGGCTGCGGCCCTCGAGGGACCGGTGACGGCGAAGGTGCCGGCCAGCGCGCTCCAACTACACCCGGACGTGACCTTCATCCTGACCGAGGACGCGGCGTCGGGCCTCACGCTGAAGTATCGGCGCTGAGCGGCTGGGCCACCACAGATGAGCGACCCCGCTGACATCGCGGAACGCCTCAAGGCGCGCGCGCGTCGCCAGACGCGACGCATCATCTTCCCAGAAGGACACGACGTCCGGATCATCGAGGCGGCCAGCCTCTGTGCCCGCGAGGGCATCTGCGAACCCATCCTGCTCGGCCAGGCGGACCAGGTGCGAGCGCTCGCCGCCGAGAAGAACTTGGCGCTCGAGGGCGTGGAGATAATGGACCCGACCGAGCGCTTGGCGCTGGACCGCTACGCGCGGGTCTATGTCGAGCGCCGCGGCACCGTGGACGAAGCGGTGGCCAAGCGGATCGTCCGGCGCAATCTCCTCTACGGCGCCATGGTCGTGAGCACCGGTGGCGCCGACGGCATGGTGGGCGGCGCCACCTGCCCCAGCGCCAGGGTCCTCGAAGCCGGCGGGCTGGCCATCGGCTACCAATCCGGCATCTCCGTGCCATCGAGTTTCTTCATAATGGTGATGCCGGAGAGCGCGCCGCCCGAGCAGCGAATCCTCGTGTATGCGGATGCCGGAGTCAATCTCGACCCCAGCGCGGAAGAACTGGCCGACATTGCCGTGACGACCGCGCGGACCGCCGCCGCCGTGCTCGATATCGAGCCACGAGTGGCCATGCTCTCGTGTTCCACCAAGGGCAGCGCGTCGCATCCGCGCGTGGAGAAGGTCGTGCGCGCCACCGAACTGGCCAAGGAGAAAGCGCCCGAGATCAAGATTGACGGCGAGCTCCAGGCCGATGCTGCGCTCGTCCCCCGCGTGGCCAAGATCAAGGCGCCGGATAGCCCGGTGGCGGGAAAGGCCAACGTGCTGATCTTCCCCGACCTCGACGCGGCGAACATCGCTTATAAACTCACCCAGTATCAAGCGGGCGCTCGCGCCTACGGCCCGCTCCTACAGGGCTTCGCCCGCCCGATCGCCGATCTCTCCCGCGGGGCCACGACCGACGACATCGTCGTCGTGGCCGCCTACACCGCCATCCAGGCACAGGAGACAGACGAGAAGGTCACCCCATGAGAGTGTTGGTCATCAACTGCGGCAGTTCTTCGATAAAGTACCAACTCTTCCAGATGGAGGGCGAGCGTCTGCTCGCAAAGGGCATCGTCGAGAAAATCGGCGAGGAAGTCTCGGTCGTCTCCCACTCGGCCAACGACCACACCCTCCGCTACGAGAGCCGTGTGGCCAACCACGAGGAAGCTTTCGCCCACATCAGCAAGGCCCTCATGGACTCGGAGGCCGCGGTCATCGCCTCGCCGGAAGACATAGACGCCATCGGCCACCGCGTGGTCCACGGCGGCGAGGCGTTCGTCGAGTCCACGCTGATCACCGACGAGGTGATCGCCACTCTGGAAGAGTTCTCGCCTCTGGCCCCCCTTCACAATCCCCCTAACCTGGTGGGGATTCGTGTGGCTGACAAGGTCTTTCCCGGTTGCCCCCACGTGGCGGTTTTCGACACGGCCTTCCACCAGACGATGCCGCCGACCAGTTACCTGTATGCCCTCCCCTACGAGCTCTACGAAAAGGCTCGGATTCGCCGCTACGGGTTCCACGGCACATCCCACAGATTCGTCTCGCAGCGCGCCGCGGAGATTCTCGGCAAGCCCCTCGACGCTTTCAACTGTATCACTTGCCATCTTGGCAACGGGTGCAGCATGGCCGCCGTGCGAGGCGGGAAGTGCGTGGACACATCCATGGGGCTAACGCCCCTCGAGGGCCTCGTCATGGGCACCCGTAGCGGCGATATCGACCCCGCCATCATCTTCCACCTGGCCCGCGAAGAAGACATGTCCCTCGACCAGATCGACGAACTCCTGAACAAGAAAAGCGGGCTGCTCGGGGTCTCGGGTCTCAGCAACGACTGCCGAACCCTCCTCGAGGCGGCCCCGAGCAACCAGCGAGCACGCCTGGCGCTCGACATCTTCTGCCATCGCCTTCGCAAGTACGTCGGCGCCTACCTCGCCGCCCTCGGCCACACCGACGCGGTGGTTCTCACAGGCGGCATCGGCGAGAACAGCGCGCCCATCCGCGCCATGGCCCTCGAGGGCCTCGAGGAACTGGGCATCGAACTCGACCCCCAGGCCAACGAGGCCGCCGCCGCCCGCGAGGCAACCATCAGCACCACGAACTCGCGAATCGCGATCCTCGTCGTCCCGACCAACGAGGAACTGATGATCGCTCGCGACACCGTCGCGGTTGCGAGGAGCAAGCGATGAAGTTGTGCATCTACGAGGACGAAACCTTCGAGGATTTCTATCCGCTCACCTACCTGCGGGCGGTCTTCGAGTTGCGCTGTGGGGCCACGACGCTCGCCGAAAAACTCCGCCGCGTCGCGCCCGACGCCCCGGTGGCCTATTTCGCCCGCGAGGCCCTCGCCCCGATCCTCCGGGAACGCCTCGAGAGCCCCGTCAACGACCCCGAGGCCCTTCGCGGCGACGACATCCTCCTGCTCAACGGCCGCTGGCTCCTCCTCGACCCCTCCCAACTGACCGCCGAGGGGCCGGAGGAAATGCTCGTCTGTGGCGAGACGATCCTCGCCGCACGCCTCAAGCGCTCGACCGTCGAGAAAATCGGCACACGATCCCCCAAGGACCTCCTCGCCGCTGCCCGCGGCACACTCTACGTCCGAAAGACCGAGGCGACCGTCCTGAGTCACTTCTGGGAGCTCATCAAGCACAACCCGAAGGCCATAGCGGCTGACTTCGAGGTCGCAGGAAAGGCCGGCATCGTCGGAACCTTCTCCGACCACGCCACCGTCCTCGGAGGCAGGGACAGAGTCTATGTCGCCCAGACCGCCGAGGTCGAGCCGTTCGTCTGTATTGACACCCGCGGCGGCCCGGTGACCATAGACGCGGGCGCCGTCATCAACCCCCACACACGAATCGAAGGCCCTGCCTACATCGGCCGCGACACCATCATCGTCGGCGGGAAAATCCGCGAGGGGTGCTCGATCGGGCCAGTCTGCCGCGTCGGCGGCGAGGTCGAGGAAAGCATCATCCACGGCTACAGCAACAAGTACCACGACGGCTTCCTCGGCCACGCCTACGTGTGTGAATGGGTCAACCTGGGCGCCATGACCACCAACTCCGACCTCAAGAACGACTACTCCAGCGTCCAGGTCTATCTCCGCGGCGAACTCGTGGAGACCGGCGAGACCAAACTCGGCTGCTTCATTGGCGACCACACCAAGACCAGCATCGGCACGGTCCTCAACACAGGAACCGTCGTCGGCTGCATGTGCAACGTCCTCACAGGCGGCGGAATGACCCCCAAGTTCATCCCCTCGTTTACGCTTTTCCTCGACAACAAGTTCTTCAACATCCCGTTCAAGAGCACCCTCGAGACGGCTCGCAAAGCAATGAGCCGCCGTGGCCAGGAGCTCAGCGAGGCCACCGTCGCCTTGCTCGAACACACCCGGGCCCTCACCCGCGCCAAGCGCCGCGAGATGGTTCGACGCTCCCGCAGGCTCCTCGCGCGCGAGCGCGGACTCTCTGAATGACATCAGGAGGAGACGAATGAGCGACGTGACAGAGAGAGTGAAAAAGGTGACGGCCCGGATACTCAAGGTCGACCCTGAAGAGATCAAGCCCCAATCCCACTTCGTCCGAGACCTCGGAGCCGAGTCCATCCAGAGCATCGAACTCGTCGCCGCCTTCGAGGAAGAGTTCGACATCGAGATGGACCAGGACGAAGCACTCGCCGTCCAGACCGTCGGCGAGGCCGTCGAGTACATCGAGAAAGTCATCGCCGAACAACACGCCTGACCCCGCCAGCGGCCAACCACCGCGGCATTGAACCATCCTGGGCATGGCAGTATAATCCCCCCATCGCTAACTGCCGCCTGGAAAGGAGAGGACATGGGCGTGGGAAAGAGCCTCGCAGTCGCCTTCTTCGTAGCCACCGCGGCCCTCGCTGCCAGCCCCCAATGGTATGTCAAGAAAGGCACCTGGGAAGAAACCCTCGAGGCATCGCAACAGGCCTGGCAAAAGGCACAGGCCACAAAACCAAAGGCCACCCCCCTCCCCGACTTCGGCAAGGACGACCTGACCATCCTCGCATGGGTGCGCACACGCCAGGCCGGCACCATCGTGGCCAAAGCGCCAGCCCAGGGCGACTGGACCCCCCAGGGCAAGACACTCTACATCAGAGGCGGAAAGCCTACCCTCGATGTCGGATGGGTCGGAGCCGTCTCCTCGAACCGCAACATCGCCGACAACCAATGGCACCACGTCGCGCTCGTCAAGAAGGGCAAGGCCGTCACCCATTTCGTGGACGGCGCGCTCGCGGGCGGCGGAAAACTCGACTTCGGCCCCGACCCCAAGAGCGCGGTCCTCAAGGTCGGCTTCACCTGCCGGAACTTCCCCAAGCCGAGCCCATTCCGCGGCCTCATTGACGACCTGCGCATCTACCGCCGAGCACTGCCGCCCGAGGAAATCCAGGCCCACGCAAAGAGCCTTCAGCCGCCAAAGGCACAGGGACTGGCGGCCTGCTGGCCCTTCGATGGCAACCTCGACGACGCCACCGGCGGCGGCAACGACGGCCGCCCCGTCGGCAGGGTCGCTTTCGCCGAGGGCAAGCACGGCAAGGCCCTCAGCCTCGATGGCAGAGCACACCTGGTCATCGGCGTCCCCGCGAGCTTCGAGGGCCTCATCTGGCCCCTCCTCGAACGCGACTTCGGCGTGGTTCGACTCTTCGACGGCGCCTCGACCGCCGGCTGGCGACGCCGCAACCGACCCGGCCACGGCTGGGGCGCCGTGTGGGAAGTCGCCGACGGCGCGATAACCGGCGTCCAGGAATGGCCAGGCTCCTGGGGAATGTTCGCAACCACCAGGGCCTTCGACAACTGCGAACTCATCCTCGAAGTGAAGACCGACTGGCCACTCGACGCAGCCGTCCTCCTGCGAGAGTCAGGCTTCGGACGGGCCTGGCAGGTCAACATCCACACCCGCGATGACGGCGACGTCGGCGGCATCACAACCTGCGAGGTCGAAGGGCCCAGCGTCGCCGCCAAGGACTGGCGGAAACTCTGGAAGAAAGACGACTGGAACGAACTGCGGATAACAATAAAGGGCGACCCACCGACCATCCAGACCTGGCTCAACGGCCAGCCGATGGCCAAACTCGCCTGCAAGAAAACCCCAGACCTACTCAACCCCAGCGGCTCAATCGGCCTTGTCGTCAGCGGAAGCCCCGAGGCATTCAACAACCGCATCTACGTCCGCAAAGCCATCCTCCGCAAACTCAAGTAGTAAACCGGGATGGGAGTCGTTTCCCCCAAAAAAGACTCCTGTCCCCTTTCCCTGCAAAGGAGAACACCATCGTGAAGAGGCGAGAGTTCCTTGGAGCATCGTGCATCGCAGCGGCAGCCGCGATGAGCAAAGCGGCGCTCCGGGCGCGAGCGGCAGGAGTGGCCACTGGCGCCAGGCAACTGCTCGAGTTGCGGCTCTACCAGACCCAGGCCGGGGCCATGCGGCAGAAACTCGACAAGTTCCTCTCCCACGCCGCCGTCCCAGCCTGGAACCGCCTCGGCATCAAACCAGTCGGCGTCTTCGCCCACGCCGACCCACAGGTGGCCGACCTCTACGTTCTCCTGCCCCACGATAGCATCGAGTCGTTCGTCACCGCCACCGAGAGGCTGTGGGGCGACGCGGAGTTTGTGAAGGCCGCGGGCGACGCGCTCGACACCCCGAAGAACGCCCCCATCTACACCCGCATCGAAACCACGCTCCTGCTCGCATTCGAAGGCGCCCCGAAGGTCGAAGTCCCGACGAAAGCGCCGACGCGGGTCTTCCAACTGCGCATCTACGAGAGCCACTGCGACGAGCGAGCGAGGCGCAAGATCGCCATGTTCAACCAGGGCGGCGAACTCGCCCTCTTCCGAAAGGTCGGCATGAACCCCGTCTTCTTCGGCCAGCGCCTCGCCGGCACCCGCATGCCCAACCTCACATACATGCTCGGCTTCGACGACGAGGCCGCGCAGAAGACCGCCTGGCGCAAGTTCCTCGCTCACCCCGAATGGAAAAACCTCCGAAGCGACCCGCAATACCGCGACACGGTCTCGAAGATCACCAACATCCCCCTCAAGCCAACCCCGTACTCGCAGATCTGACCCACGCGCGTTGCGAAGCACACCGCCGCTTTCCCCAGTGGCACAGACTTTCCAGCCTATGCCTCAGCGGCCCGTCGAGGCCCTCATTACGGATTTCCGCCGATTTGGTGGCACAGGCTTTCCAGCCTGTGGCCGCCGCGGGGCGCGGAAGGCCCCGCCCAGAACCACCGCCGCCGCGGGTCAGAAAGCATGCAGGCGCATGTAGGCGGGCCG
>CAYYCI010000108.1:0-9450 GCA_964470215.1 uncultured Planctomycetota bacterium | reverse complement strand
GCCGACCCTCCGCTGGTCCGACACCAATCACTGCATCCCCCGCGAAGCAACCATCGAGAACCACTGATGGAGCGACCAGAAAATCGCAACCCTCATGCAAGTCTTGTTCCCCTCCCCGAACCCTCCCCAAGGAAATCGTTGATCGCATGGTGAGCGTTTATGTAGAATGGAGCCAGGAAGAACGCGCCGAGGCGGATGAGAAACTCTGGGCACTGCCTCACAGCCTCGCTTGGAGTTGTCAGATGGCCGAGAACCGCAAGACCCTCGAGGAAATCATGGCCGCGCTGCGGGAGGCCATGCCCGAACTGCGCCAGCGTTACAAAGTCCGCACCCTCGGCGTCTTCGGCTCCTGGGTCCGCGGGGAGAACCGCTGCCTCAGCGACCTTGACGTCCTCGTCGAGTTCGACGAACCGACTTTCGACAACTACATGGGCTTGAAGTTCCAACTACAAGACCTTTTCGGCGTCGAGGTGGACCTTGTTCTGGCCGACAGCCTCAAGCCGCGCATCAGGCCGTACATCGAGCGCGAGGTCGTCTATGCCTAGGGACTATCGCCAGTACCTTGAGGACATCGTCGAAGCGGCCGACCGGATAGACCGCTACGTGGCCGGCATGGACTGGGCAGCGTTCGACGCCGACGAGAAGACCGTGGACGCGGTCGTCAGAAACCTCGAGATCATTGGCGAAGCAGCGCGGAAACTGCCTGACCACGTCAAGAGCCGCGCGAACCAAATCGAATGGCCGAAGATCGTTGCCCTGCGGAACCTTCTCGCGCACGAGTACTTCGCTGTCAACAAGCGGATCGTCTGGGACATCGTTCAGAACAAGGTCGCCCCTCTCCGCGATGCCTGCTCTCGCCTCGTAGCTGGCTTCAATGAATGAGACCAGTGCCCAAAAGAAGGGAGTGGAGGCGGACGCGAAACTGAAAGAGGTCCCTCGGGGTCTCGGGTTGGAGTTGCGAGATGGCTGAGGAGCGCAAGACCCTCGAGGAAATCATGGCCGCGCTGCGGGAGGCCATCGCGCCCATCCTCGGTGAAATAGAGGAGGCCGACTGACTGCCCGCAGTTGCGCGGGAACCACCGGCGACGAATACACCGACACCCCCGAAGGCTATGAGAAAGCTGAACTCGCTCGGCGCCCACGACAATGGTTATCGGCTACCGTGGAGCTTCTTCGCAGCATGCAACAAGGCCATTCGGGGCGCTCCCGATCGAGGCGGTAGCCTCGCCTGCTGAGGTTTGAACGCGGGCGCGGCATCTGCTATAATCCGCCCGAAATCTCGCTCTATCGCGGCAATCGGCCAATTCTAACGGGTTCACTCCGCAGGAGACCATAAATGGCCCGCAAGCGGCGCCGCCGCTCGAAGTTCTCGCCATTCCGAGTCTCTCAACGCGCCACCAAGTCCATCCTCGTGGGCCTGTGCGCGTTCCTGATGGTCGTCTTCTTCGTTCCTTTCCGCGGCGCCTGCCGCCAGGCAGGCCGCGGGCCGAATCTGAAGGATGTGGTGGCTACCTACGAGGGCACCAAGATCCGATATGGTGACATCCTCGACGTCACCAGGCGCTTCGAGAGCGTGTTCCGGCCCGCCCGCCGGCTCACCCGCGACGACGCCACCCTCCTCCTAGCCGAATACCACGAGGCCCGCAAGGCAGGCATCCGGGTGGGCGACCCGGAGGTCGTGGACACCATCCGCAACCAGGTCTTCCCACGCAGGGTGAAGGTCCAGTATGCGATTGCCGAGAATGCCGCCTTCGCCTCGAAGGTCACCGTCTCCGACGACGAGGTGAAGAGCCGCTACGAGAACCTCAAGGACAAGCGCTTCCGCAACAAGGACGGGACCTACAGGCCGCTCGAGGCGGTCCGCGACCGACTCCGCGAAGAGGTCCGCGAGCGGAAGGCGTCCGACCTCGCCCGAAAGGCCCTCGAGGAAATCCGAAGGAAGACCCTCGAGACGGTGGGGCCGTCGGTGCGCGGGGTCTTCGAGCGCTTGGCGCGCTCCCGCGACCTGACTTTCAACGAAACTCGCTCGTTCTTCACCTGGCGCCAGGCCCGCTCAGCCCTCCGCGAGGTGGCCGAAGCACCAGGAATCCTCGAGCGGGTGTTCACGGACCCAATAGGGGTGCCCAGCCAGCCGCTGCCGATCCCCGGGGGCTGGTGCTCGTTCAGGGTTGTGCGCCGCACCCGCGGCTTTGGCCCCGACGGCCGTTTCCACCCCGAGGACGAGGGCTGGGTGAGCATGCGCGAGCGCTACGATGTCATCAACACCAAGAGTTACGCCGAGGTGCTCGACGAACTCGGGGTCACCCAGGCCGAACTCGAACAAACCGTGCGCGAAGACCTTGTCCGCGTCCTCATACCGACGGTGCTGCGGGATTCCTTGCTGAACCTTCCCGCGGCCACTCTTCGCGAACGCTACATGCGTGATAACACCAAGGCTGTCGCTGCCTACTTCTCTGTCGAAGCCAGGGACTTCGAGGGGAGCGTGACCTACACTACCGAGGGTCTCCGCGCCTTCTACGACCAACACAAACACTCCCTTGGGGCTCCAGGTCGCCCGGGCTACCTGGAGCCAGAAAGGGTGGCGATCGAGTATGTCCTGGGGCGCAAGGACGCGATCGCCGAAGCGCTGCCCGAGGAACAACTCCGGGACTACTTTGAGCGCCGTCGCTCGTTCTTTCCCGAAGAGAGTTTCGAGAAGGCCCGCGAGGCGGTGCGCGACCGCCTCGCCGAGGAACTCCTGATGCGCCACCTGGCGAAGATCGCCGAGTTGGCCGAGGCGGAACGCGCGGCGGGGCGGCGGGTTGACCTCGCCGCCCTCGCCGCGCAGGAATCGCGCGTCACCTACGGCGCCTTCCACGTCCGCAGAACCCCCCTCTTCGCCGCATCGGAGGCCGAGGAGAGGGCGCCGGAACTGCGCGGCGCGGACCTCGCCGACATCCTCTTCGGCGAAAAGGGCAAGCGCTACGCCGTGGCCGGCACGCCCCCGGAGGAAGGCCAGCAGTGGCTGAGCGAGGACTTCAAGTGTGAACAGGGGCGGTTCTTCTTCCGGGTGCTCGAGCGGCGCGAGAGTCGGGCCTTGCCCTTCGAGAAAATCTCCGAGGCCACCCGCCGACGCCTGGTCCGCGACTACAGGCGCGACCGCGCCGCAACCCTCGCCCGCGAGGCGGCCGAGAAGTTGCGCGTCTCGGTCCACGAACGCGCCTTCGACCAATTGGCGAAGTCGCTCGGCGTCACGCCAACGACCACCGACTTCCTCAAGCCCGCCAGCCCCATCCGGCCGCTCGGCAAGCCCATTCCCGCGCTCTACGACCAACTGGCCGTCGGGCGCGTGGGCGACATCAGCGACGTGGTTCCCGGCGACGGCAAACTCCTCGTTGCTCGCCTGACCGAACGCGACGATGCCAAGGGAATCAAACTCCGAGTCATCGCCATCGAACCGAAGAGCCTCGAGAAGGCAATCTGCCCCTCGCAGTTCGAACTCGAGGCCCATTACCAGGACGACCCCCATGCCTACCTCCCCCGCCCGAAGCCGATCCCCTTCGAGAAGGTCAAGGACGAGATAGTGGAGGTCCTCACCCGCCGCCGCATCCTCGACCTGGCCCGCGGGCGGATCGAGAAGGCGCTCGGCGGGCTCGTCGAGGCCAAGAAACCCGACCTCGCCTCCCTCGACCCAAAACTGAAACTCAAGACAAGAATGGGCGTGGTGGTTAACCTCGCCAAGACCGAGGCCACGCCACTGATCGGGAAGGCCGCCGGCTTCCGCGACGCCGTCACCGCACTGAAGCCCGGCGAGCTCAGCCGCATCCTCGCCAACTCGAAGGGGCGCTTCTTCTTCATCCTCAGGAGCCGCAATGAGAAGAAGGCGAAGATCGACGTCGCCGTCGCTCTTTATGCCGACATCCGCCGCGAAGTGAAAACCACCGAAAAGGAAGCGAAAGAATACTACGAGAAGCACCGCGAGACGGCATACGTCACGGGCGACGAGATCGAGCCGCCCCCCTCCTGGGACGAACTTCCCGCCGAGGCCAGGGCACGCGTGGAAACCGACCTCGTGGCCAGCCTCGCCAAGAAGTCCCCCGCCGAACAACTCCAGGCCATTCGCAATAGCGTGGTCCTCGAGGCATTCCGCAAGGCCGCCGAAGAACTCTCCATCCCACTGAAAAGAAAGCTCCCGTTGGAGGTTCGCACAATCGGGCCGTTCAATCTCTCGAGCGCCCCGTCGCCGTTCGACCAGCACAAGCAGGCCATCGCGAACCTCGAGCCGGGTCAACTCTCCGAGCCGATCCAGACCGAGCGAGGCGCTGTCGTGGCCTTCATGGCCGCCGCAAGGCCGGGTGGCCTTGCTCGGGCAAAGGTGGCCGTCTTCAGCCCCGACGATTTCCTTCCAACGGTCCCGCAGCCCGACGAGGCGTCGCTTCGCCGGTTCTACGAGGAACACAAGAACAACTACCTGACCAGTCCGCTCGTGGTGGCCGACTACCTGCTGGCGGCGATCGAGCCGCGGGCCAAAAGCATCGCTGCCGCGCTCACCGAGGAAGAGTGCCGCCGATACTACGACGCTCACATCATGAGCGGGTACCGCGGCAAGGGCTACGAGAGCATCAAGGCCCAGGTGCGGCAGGACCTGGCTGCCGAGCGCGCCCGGGCCGTTGCCGAGCGCGAGGCCCGCGAAGCCCTGGGGGCACTCCAGCGAGAGCCCGAGACCCCGCTCGACCAACTCGTCGAGAAGCACCAACTCCGACAGGGAACGACTGGCCCCTTCCCTCTGGCCGACAACCCGACGACGAAGGAACTGGGCAAGTTGGACATCTCCGCTGCGGCCTTCGAGGAGGCAAAGCCCGGCCGCCTTCTCCCCCAGCCCGTCGCCACCGACAAGGGCTACGCTGTCATCCGCATAGCGTCCATCCAGCCGCCGCAGGCGAAGCCCCTCGCCGAGGTAAAGGACCAGGTGGCCAGGGACGCTCGGAACCACGCCGCCCACCAGGCGGCGGCGAAGGCCGCGGAGGCGTTCCTCCGGGCTGCAAAGGCATCCTCGTTCGATAAAGCCCTTCGGCAGACCAAGAGACCCCCGCGAGTGATCCAAACGGCCCTGATGGACGTTCGCCGCTTCAAATTGCCGGGCGAAGGACAGGTGCCCGATCTCGTCGAGGCCGTTTTCGCCCTCGAGAAGCCGGGTCTCGGCCGCGTCGCCACCGACGCGAAGACGGGGAGGGCCTACGTGGCGCAGGTCTTCGAGCGGAAGCCCGACCGACTTGTCACGCTCGACGTGGTGGAGGTTCCGAGCGCGCTCCTGTCGCTAAGCGCCGAGGGCTTCTCCGAGGAGGAACTCCGCAAGCACTACGAGGCCAACCGCCAGAAGTATCGCCTCCCCGAACGCATCCAGGCCGAACTCCTCGTCGCTCCCTACGAGGAACTCAAGAAGAGAATCGAACTGAGCGAGGACGAACTCCGCAAGGAGTACGACCGTAGCGTCAAGGCCAGGGAGCCGCTGTGTCGGGACTGGTCGGCTGCTCCGCGGGTGGCCTACCTGCCATTCGAGAAGGCCAGGGAGAAGGTCCGCGACGCGCTCGTGGCCAAGAGGGCCCGCCAGCGCGCCGAGGAGTTACTCAAACAGGCGATGAAAGACCTCTCCGGCGGCAAGACCGCCCTGGGCGACTACGCCAAGAACCACCCGCCCCTCAAGGCCGTCGAAAGCCCGTTCTTCGACCGCGAGCGCAAGGGCCTCCCGGAGATCGGGCCGGCCCCTGAGCTGGCGAAACTCGCCTTCGCGGCCAAGAAGGGCACCCTCCTTGGCCCCGTCCTCGGCCTCGACGGCGGATGTGTGTTCAAGGTGATCGCCAGGAAGCCAGCGGAACTGCCGCCGCTTGCCGACGTGCGCGCGCGGGTGAGCGCGGACCTGCGTCGCAAGAAGGCCCTCGAGCGCGCTCTCCGCGCGGCGACAGACCTTCACAAGCGGCTCTCCGCGGCGCTCGAGAAGGCGAAGGGGCGCCGCGAGACCCTCCGCAAGACCGTCCACGAGCAGCCCCTCGAGATCGAAATCCCGCAGCGCCCCGTGGTCATCCTCTCCCGCCCGATCTATCCGCTTCGAGCAGGCCAGGGCAAGAGCAGTTTCATCTCGGGCCTGGGAGTGAAGCCAACGCTGGTCGAGGCGATCTTCAACATCCCTCCCGGCCACCTGACGCCCGTGGTGGACGACCCCGAGCAGCGGGGCAGTTATGTGGCCGCGCTCGTGCGATTCATCAGCCCCGAGCCGCCGAAGGACCCCGACCTGTTCATGACGGCGTTCCAGTTGCAGCGCGAGATCGGTGCGATGGCCAGTTACTCGTGGCGCAGTTACCTGGCCGAACGCCTCGAGTGAGGTCAGGGTCCGCGCTGGGATCGCGCCGCCTCGACAAGTCCCACGAACAGAGCGAGGTGCTCCGGCCGGTCGGAAAGCCGCTCCGGGTGCCACTGAACCCCCAGGAGAAAGTTTTTTCCCGGGTGTTCTATCGCCTCGACGATTCCGTCGGGGCTCCGCGCCACAACCTCGAGGCCTTGCCCCAACCTCCCCACCGCCTGATGGTGCGAACTGTTGACCTCGAGGCGCTCGCGGCCCAGCAACCGCGCCAGGAGGCTTCCGCGCTCGACCCTCGCCTCGTGGTGGGAATCGCGACCCGAGACGCGGGTGTGAGTGGGCGAACCGGGGAAGGCATCGGGGATGTGTTGGTGGAGGTCCCCGCCCGCGGCGACATTGAGCAGTTGCATTCCTCCACATATGCCCAAAGTCGGGGTGTCCGAAAGCAACAACCTCGCGGCCAGACGCCGGTCGAATCGGTCGCGCAGCGGCTCCACCAACTTCGTTTCAGGGTGTAGCTCCTGTCCGTATGAGGCGGGGTTGTAGTCGCGGCCGCCGGTCAACACGAAGCCCTCGAGACCGACGAGAAACTCCTCTGGCGGCACGGAATCTGTCGGCGCGATCAGGATCGGGACGCCGCCGGCGAGAGCCACGGCCTGGACGTAGGAACTGTTGAGTGTCGCCCTTTCGTCTTTCAGGTCGCAGTTGAGGCCGATTCTCGGGCAGCGCATCAGTGGCCCTTTCTCAGGAAACGCCCGTTGCGGGCCCCCGTCAGTTGGCCATCTTCCATAGCAATCGCCCCGTTGACCACCACGTGGCATACCCCTTCGGAGTAGTGGAAGGGGTCCTGATAGGTCGCGCGGTCGGTTATCGTGTCGGGGTCGAAGACGGTTATGTCTGCAAACGCCCCTGGCCTCAGGACACCGCGCTCGGTCAGCCCCAGGCGGCTGGCAGGCAGGCTGGTCATTCGGCGAACGGCCTCAGGCAGAGAAAGGACCTGGCGCTCGCGGACGTAGCGGCGAAGGACCCGCGCGAACGTGCCGAAGGTGCGCGGGTGGGGCTTGCCGCGCGCCGTCGGGCCTTCGACCGCCCGACAGGAACTGTCCGAGCCGATCGCCACAAACGGCAGGCGCAGCCACTTCTCGATGTTCTCCTCCGACATCGAGAACACGACGACTCCCGCTCTGCCCCGGGAGGCGGCGAGGATTTCACAGGCAACGAGCGCGGGGTCGGTCGCGCGCGCGCCCGCTACCTCCTCGAGCGAGCGGCCCTCGGCATCGCGGAATTCCGGGCACGGAGCGTGGGAGACGACCACGTCGGACCAATCTGCCCACTCATCGTGCGAGGCGGCGAGTTCGCGGGCCAGGCGTTCGCGCGTCGCGGGGTGAGCGAGCCGGCGGAGCATCGCCTCTCTCCCGCCCTCGCGCAACCAGCCGGGGAAAAGCGCCGAGAGGCTGGTGGCAGAAGCCTGGTAGGGGTAGCGGTCGCAGGCCAGGTCGAGCCCTTCGGCTCGCAACTCCAGGAGGCGCTCGATGAGCCTGTCGGCCTTCGGCCAGTTGCGCTTGCCAGCGACCTTGACATGCGAATGCTGGAGCCTGACACCGGTGGCGCGGCCTGTGGCCGCGAACTCCTCGACCGCTTGCTCCACCCTGTCGCCTTCGCCTCGTATGTGGGAGGCATAGAGGCCGTCGTAGCGGGCCACGACCTGACAGAGGGCCTCGAGTTCCTCGCGCCGGGCATACATCCCTGGCGCGTAGATGAGCCCCGTGGAGAGACCGAAGGCGCCCGCCTCGAGGGCCGCGGCGACCTCTCGGCGCATCGCCTCGAGTTCCTGGGGGGTCGGGGGTCTATCGGCCTCGCCCATGACCGCTCGCCGGACGTTGCCGTGGCCGACGTGGCTGCCTCGGTTTATGGCGCAGCCGATGGTGTCGTGGCGGCGGGCGTAGTCGTCGAGCGTTGCCCAGTCCACCGCGACCCCGAACTCGCGGTGGCTGTCCTTGCGCTCGGCGAGCATCTCTGGCGATTGGGGAAAGGGGGATTCGCCGCAGTTGCCTATGATTTCGGTGGTCACACCGTCGTGGAGGCGCGCCGGGGCTTCAGGGCAGGCCAGGGGCACGAGGTCGCCGTGGGCATGGATGTCTATGAAGCCTGGCACGACGACCAACCCCGAGGCGTCGAGGACGCGGTCGGTGGCGGCCGTGAGGTTCGGCGCGACCTGTTCGATACGCTCGCCGGCGATCAGGACGTCGGCCTCGCGTGGCTCGGCGCCCGTGCCGTCAAGGACGTGGGCGCCGCGGATCAGGATTCTCATCGGTTGCCTTTCTCGGGGGCTGCTATCATTGGGAGATTCTGGTGCTCTCGCCACGGCGGTGTGGCGCGAGCGCCACACCGCCGTGCGCGCGTGTGGAAAAGGTGTGCAATACCACCCCTCGCTCTGGGCAGTCCCAGTGCGAGGCGGCCGGGGCGCGCCCGAATCGAGGCATTGGAACGCTGCGTGGAAATGACCGATAACGTTGTGAATTCCTCTATCATGTTGGGAAGTAATGTCTTACGCTTATGACTGAGTGTTGTTTTCTTCTACTGTGGAAATCGTGTGGAAAATCCCGTTCCTGGGAACCTTTGCCCGAGAGCCTTGTGGCCCAGGCGCCACGATTGTGGAAAACTCCTCGGCGGACGGGCGATATTATGGCCTTCGGAGCGAGGAAAGCAAGCGCTGAAACGCTCTTGACTAAGGACACAAGGGCCTCGGGCGGTCGGGGTCAAGGCGCCGCCTTTGTCCGCGCGGAGACGGGCTTGACTTTCTCCCCGGCGGGCCTTAGCCTATCGGACGAGGAGCGAGGGAATGGCGAGGAGAGCAGCCGCATTCGTGGTGCTCGCCGGTGCCGCTGGCCTGGCGGCGTGGCTTTTGGGTCGAGGGGTTGGCGCGCTCCCCGCCGACGGCGAACCTGAACCTTCGCGCGAGGCCGCTGATTGGGACCGTCCCAGAACTCGCGAGCGGCAGGCCGAACGCGAGGCAATGGTGCGGACGCAGCTCGCGCGCCGCGGAGTGCGGGACCGGTGGGTGTTGGCCGCGATGCGCGCGGTGCCGCGCCACGAGTTAGTGCCGCGCCACCTCC
>CAYYCI010000107.1:0-9504 GCA_964470215.1 uncultured Planctomycetota bacterium | reverse complement strand
AACCCAGAGGAAAACGTCTTCCCGATGGTGCCCGCCGGCGAGGCCATCCACCGCATGCGCGGCCTCGCCTGACCCTGCCCCACGCGGGAACTGCCCCCGCACATTCAACACCACCGTGAGAGCCCGGCCAAGGTAGAAGACCATCACCGGGAGAAGGAACCGCTTGACGGCGCGGCTGCCCACGAAGCTGGCCAGATGAAAGGCCGAGGTGCCCGGGCCTGGAGGGCATCTCGCCGTCGGCCTGTATGGCGCACGGCCCCCACCAAGCCACTCTAGCGCCGCCGGGCAAGGAAAGTCAATCACCAGCGCCCTGCGCCACTGGCGCCAAAGAGCGTTCGGTCCGGCGCCGCCTTCTGTGACTCGCCGAGTGTGGCCCCTGATTATGGGGATAGCGGCTCGAAGGGGCAGTAGGCGCAGGCCCCCGTGCCTCCCCGCCCGCGGATGTGGACGCCACTTGCTCGTAGTTCCGCCTTCAGGCGGTCGAGTCCTCCCCGAAGTTCCGCTTTCAGGCGGTCGAGTCCTCCCCACCCGCCGCAGGCGGGGCTATCGAGAACCCCATAATCAGGGGCCACACTCTGACTCGCCTCCGCAGTTTGAAGAAGGCCGAAGATGGGGTAGAATAGACCCCAGATGAGCTCCCACGGAGCCCCGGGCCGGGTCTCCAGGGCAACGAGAGAATGGAGCTGGTGCCGGCACGCCGCCGTGGGCGCCAGGCAGGAGGGAGAGTGTGCCTACCTACGAGTACCAGTGCGACGAGTGTGGGAAGCGATTCGAGAAGTTCCAATCCATCACGGAGGAACCGCTGGACGCCTGCCCGGATTGTGGCGGCAAGGTCCGGCGGCTCCTCGGCACGGGCGCAGCGGTCATCTTCAAGGGCAGCGGCTTCCATGCCACGGACTACCGCAGCGGAGACAGCGGGACGCCCTGTGGAAGAGACCGACCGTGCTGCGGGCGCGAGACGCGCTGCGAGAAGCCCCCGTGCTCGGAATAGGGGGCGCGATGTTGCCACTGGCGGTCGAACCCATCGGCACCGTGCGAAGGCGCGCGGACGGCTCGTCTGTCCTCGAGGTGCGAGAGGAATTCCAGGAGGGTCTGCTCGGGATCGCGCCCGGAGACCGCATCCAGGTGCTCTACTGGATGCACAAGTTGAACCCGCAGGCCAGGAGGAGACTACAGGTGCACCCTCGCGGCGACACCAGCCGCCCGCTGGCCGGGGTCTTCAGGGTCAGGAGTCCCATGCGGCCCAATCCCATCGGGGTCTCGAGCGTCCAGGTCCAGGCCGTAGAGGGGAACAGGATCGTGGTGGCCGGGCTGGACGCTCTGGACGGTTCGCCGGTGCTCGACATCAAGGGCCTCCCCGACCGCTGACCGGCCGGCAGTGGTGGCAAGGGAGCGACGAGCTGTGGACGGACGGTTGCTGGCAAGAGAACTTCGTGGCGTGCGGGCCTTGCTGGCCATCGCGGGAGCCTTCGTGTGCCTGGCGACAGGCTGCGTCGAGGCCCAGGAGACGCCGAGGCGAGGGAAGCCGAAAGGAGGGCCACGCATCGTGGTGGCGATCGTCTACGACAACAATGCCTTCGACGAGCGCCTGCGCACCGCATGGGGATTCGCGTGCGTCGTGCAGGGCCTGCCCGAGACCATCCTGTTCGACACTGGTGGCCGCGGCGAACTCCTGCTGGCCAACATGGCGAAGATGGGGTTCAAGCCCGACCAGATCTCCAGCATCGTTCTCTCCCACATCCACGGCGACCACACGGGTGGCCTGGCGGCATTCCTGCGCGCGAACAGCCAGGTGAAGGTCTTCCTGCCCCGGGTCTTCCCCTCGCGCTTCAAGGAGGACGTCCGCCGCTCAGGCGCCCAGGTGGTGGAGACCGACGGGCCGCGGCAGGTGTGCGAGGGAGCCTGGACAACCGGGGTGCTGCCCCGGGGGGTCGCCGAGCAGGGCCTCTACGTGAAGACGGCGGAAGGCCCGGTCGTGATCACGGGCTGCGCCCATCCCGGGGTGGTGCGCCTCGTCGAAGCGGCGAAGCAACACTCCGGCTCGCCAGTTCACGCCGTCCTCGGGGGCTTCCACATGGGCGGCGCCTCGCCCAGGGAGATCGAGGCGGTCATCCAGGGCCTCAGGGCGGCGGGCGTGCGGCAGGTCGCCCCGTGCCACTGCTCGGGCGACAGGACGCGGGAGTTGATGGAGAAGGCTTTTGGCAAGGGGTACCTATCTGCGGGGGTCGGCGCGCGCCTGGTCTTTGGCGGCCAAGAGCCAGAGGGGAAACCTTGAACACCACCCCGACGAGATGGCTTCGCAGGAAACCCTTCGCCGTGGCCAGCATTCTGGCTGCCTTCGCGCTGTTGGCGCCTGCCCTTGCGGCTCCCGCCCACGAGTGGCCCCAGTTCCACGGCCCGCGCCGCGACAACAAGTCCGACGAGACGGGCCTGCTCAAGGAATGGCCCCCCGAGGGGCCGCGCCTCCTCTGGTCGGCCAAGGGCATCGGCGAGGGCTTCTCGACCGTCGCTATCGCCGGCGGGTTGATCTACACGACCGGCAACATTGGGAAGAACACGGTCATCACCGCACTGGACCTCGATGGTCGGGTCAAGTGGACCGCGACGAACGGCCCGGCCTATCGGCGCGCCGTCCCCGGCACGCGGGGCACGCCGACCGTGGATGGGGGTCGCCTTTACCACGAGAATGCCGATGGCGACGTGGTGTGCCTCGACGCGCGCACGGGCAAGCGCATCTGGTCGCTGAACATCCTCGAGAGGTTCAACGGGCGCAACACCACCTGGGCCCTTGCCGAATCGCTGCTGGTTGATGGCAACAAGGTCATCTGCACCCCCGGCGGCAAGGGCGCCGGCCTCGTGGCCCTCGACAAGACCACCGGCGAGACCCTCTGGGTTTGCAAGGAGACCGACGAGAAGCCAGGCTACTGTTCGCCGATCGCCATCGAATACCAGGGCCTGAGGCAGATCGTCACAATGCTCGCCCGCTCGATCATCGGAGTCCACGCCGAGACCGGCAAACTCCTCTGGCACGTCGAACACGTCACGCCCTACGACGAGAACATCTCCAGCCCCATCTTCCACGATGGATGCATCGTGGTCTCTACCCAGTACACGGGCAGCCGGATGCTCAGGCTCGAAGTCGAGGGTCAGAAAGCCTCCGTGCGTGAGGTGTGGCAGAGCAAGGCGTTGGACAACCAACACGGCGGCATTCTGCTCATTGACGGCCGCATCTGTGGCAGTTGTCGCAAGGACAGCCGCGGGCCGTGGGCCTGCCTGGACTTCAAAACGGGCAAGCGGCTGTATGCCGAGCGCGTCATCGGCCGGGGCTCGGCGACCTACGCCGACGGCATGCTCTATGCGTGGAATCAGCGGGGCACCGTTGCGCTCGTCCGGCCCGGCCCCCGCGCCTTCGAGATCGTCAGCCAGTTCCAGATTCCCAAGGGCGGCCGTGGGCCCACGTGGGCCCACCCTGTCGTCTGCGGCGGCCGGCTCTACCTGCGCCACGGCGACAGGCTGTGGGTCTATGACATCAAGGCGAGGTGAAGGACTCCCGCCAGAGAGCGGCGCGGACACGTTCCCACGGCTGCCCGCCTGGAGGACCACCTCGGCGATGGAGAACAAGGCGACGCACATTGAGAGGCAACGCCATGAAGCGTCGTTGGAGCGAGTGGACCGCGTGCCGGCGCGTCCTGTGCGCATCGGTTGCCCTGATGGGCTTATTGCTGGGAGGATGTGTGTCGGGGCGGCGCGTCATGCCTGATCGGTTTCGATTCCCGCCCGAGGTGAACGGCTGGCGGCCCGCCACACCGATGCGCGTCTACGGGCGCAAGACCCTGTTCGACTACATGGACGGTGCGGGAGAGCTCTACCTGGCTTACGATTTCCAGCGCATCTTTGTCCAGAAGTACGACAAGCCCGGCTCACCGCTCATCACGGCGGAAGCCTACGAAATGTCCACAAGCCAGGACGCCTACGGTGTGTTCTCCCACGATCCGGAGGGAGAGGATGTGGGGGTGGGCCAAGGGAATGCCTACGCGGTGGGGCTGCTGCGCTTCTGGAAGGGGCGGTTCTTTTTCCGCATACTTGCGGAGGAGGACACACCAGAGGCGAAGGCTGCTGTGGTGGCGCTGGGGCGCTCATTGGCGGAGCGAATTGCCGAGGGGCCTCGCCCGGCGCTGCTCGGCCGTTTGCCAAAGGAGGAACTGGAGACGACCAGCGTCCGCTACTTCCACACCCAGGTCTCCCTCAATTCCTTCTACTACCTCGCCGATGACAACATTCTGAACCTCTCGCCTCGCACCGAGGCCGCGCTGGCGGTCTACCGCCCGGGCGGGGAGAAGATGACGCTGGTCATTGTCCGTTACCCAGACCCCCAACAAGCAAAGGATGCCTATGAGGAGTTCGACCGAGTCTACCTGAAGCACGCTGTGGCGGCGGAATGGCCGCTTCGAGTCGAGACGATCGAGCGCGGGCGCCACGTCGGCGCGCTCGTCAAGGGCAATTTCCTGGCGCTGGTCTTCGACGCACGGTCGAGGGCGGCGTGCGAACGCCTGCTCGCTGAAACGGCCAGGCACTTCTGAGAGAGGAGACCGGTACATGCCGTCATTTACCCGACGCGATTTCCTGAGGGGAACGGCTGCGGGCGCGCTCGGCGCTTCCCTGGGGCTTGCGGGCCTCGAGGTCGCCTTCGCGGCCGAGCCCGAAAAGGCCAAGACCACCGTCGTGCTCGTCCGGGACGAAGCGGCCATAGGGGACGGCAACAAGCCCCAGGCCAAGATTGTCGAGGCCATGCTCGACAAGGCCGTTTGTCGTCTGGCGGGCAAGGACAACCCTGTCGCGGCGTGGAAGACCTACATCCGGCCCGACGACACGGTGGGCATCAAGACCACGCTTTACATGATCTCCACCAGCGCCGAGGTAGTTGCCGCCGTCCGCGCGGGGGTCAAGAAGGCCGGCGTGGCCGACGACAAGATCCAGGTCGGCGACCGCGGCGCCTCGCCCGGCAAGAGTAAGCCAGTTACCGCTCTGCTCAACGTGCCGAGCCTCAAGGCCCACCACATGTCGGGCATTGGCTGCGCAATCAAGAACTACATCGTCTACCACCCAAGCCCCAGCTCGCTACACCCTGACTCGTGCTCCGAGCTCGGCGCCGCATGGCAAGTCCCCGCCGTCAAGGGCAAGACGCGCCTTATCGTCGTAGACGCCCTCCGCCCGATGTTCGACAAGGGGCCGCAGGTCACCCCCAAGTACCTCTGGCCCTACCGTGGCATCATCGTGGGCACAGACCCGGTGGCGGTGGACACCGTGTGCCTGCGGATCATCCAGGCCAAGCGCAACGCCTATAAGGGCGAACCGTGGCCCGTGAGCCCTCCGCCCAAGAGCATCGCCGTGGCCGACACCAAGTATCACCTCGGCACCAGCGATCCGGCGAAGATACACCTCGTCAAGCTCGGCTGGGACAAGGACGCGCTCGTCTGACGCTCCATCGTCTCGCACCCTGATGCCAAGGAGCCCCGATGTTCCTGAGGATGCTTGTAAACCAGGCCAGACACAAGTGGCCCGTCACGCTACTGCTGTGGGCCGCGATGACCGCGCTTGTCTCCCTCTACGTCTACCTGGGCAACAGCGCCCGATTCTCGAATCGCTCCATGCAACTCATCATGAAGAACATGGGCCACAACCTCCTCATCCTCCCCGCAAAGGCCGACCCCCTCGAGGCGTACCTCTGTGGCGACGGCCAGACCCTCTTCGACGATGGCGTCACGCCGCGCATGGCCCACCACACCGAGCTCGCCTCGAAGTACTATGTCTCCGTGCTCCAGAAGCGCATCAAGGTCGGCGACCGAACGCTCTTGCTCACCGGGATAACCCCCGTGCACCGACCCGACGAAACGCCGGAGAAGGCCCACATGGTCAAAGCCATCCCCACCGGGCACGTTCGACTCGGCTCGACAGCCTCACGCATCCTCGGAGCCTCGCCGGGGCAACCGGTCAGAATCCTCTCTCGGACCTTCCGGGTCGCGGACGTCCTACCCACCCTCGGCACCCTCGATGACTACAGGGTGTATGTGCCGCTGGCCGATTGCCAGGAACTCCTCGGCAAGCCCGGGAAGATCAACCTTATTCTGGCGTTCATGTGCATGCACGGCGGCTCACTGCCAAAGGTGATGGCGCATCTGAAAGAGACCATGCATCGCCTCTTCCCGGACTTCAAGGTGGTGGCCAGAATGCGCATCGCGCGTGGCCGGGACCTGGCCCGCAGGACAACCAGCGGGTACCTGCGGTACCTTCTTATCCTCGTCTCGTGCATCACCGTTGTCGTGATTGCAGTCACCGGGCTCCAGGAAGTGGCTGAGCGCCGACGCGAGGCAGGCATCCTGCTGGCCATGGGGGCAAGCTACGCCTACATCATCGGGTTATATATCGTCAAACTTATCGGCCTGGCGCTCGTGGCGGCGGTAGCCGGGTTTTTCATCGGCTCACATTTGTCCGTGTGGCTGCTCACGCCCGTCCTGGTCACACACACGAGGCCAGTCGCCATTCTCTGGGCGCAGCTGCCCTCGTGCGTGGGTCTGACGTGCCTGGTCGCGCTTCTGGCGGCGACCGTGCCGATGGCCAAACTGGTGCGCATGGACCCGAACGCTATCCTGATGGAGGAATAAGTCAAGTGATCGAGGTGCGCGAGGTCTCGAAGACCTACCGGAAAGGCGCCCAAGTCATCCGAGCCGTTGACCGCGTGAGCTGCACGGTCGACCAGGGGGAACTCCTCGTCGTTCACGGCCCGAGCGGCAGCGGCAAGAGCACCCTGCTGCTGATGATCGGGGGAATGCTGCCTCCCGACTCCGGCACCATCCGCTATCAGTCCGACGACATCTACCAGTGGCCCCCGCGGAGGCGGAACGAGTACCGGAAACACACGGTCGGATTCGTCTTCCAGCGCTTCTTCCTCGTCCCGTACCTCACGGTCTTCGACAACATCCGCGTTCCACTCGTCCTCCAGGGGGACCGCGGCAACCACCGCCGGGCCGTCGAAGAACTGGCCGAGCGGCTGCGCATCGAGCACAGGCTGGGCCACAGGCCCGCCGAACTGAGCGCCGGCGAACAACAGCGCGCCGCCCTGGCCAGGGCCCTGGTCGGGGGCCAGAGGCTGATCCTCGCCGACGAGCCGACGGGCAATCTCGATGCCGAGAATGTCGAGACCATCGCGGAATGCCTCCGAGAGGAAAGCCGCCGAGGCCGCGCTATCCTGGTGGTCACCCACAACAAGTCCCTCATCGGGATCGGCACGAAGCATCTCCGCCTCGACAATGGCAGACTCGTCGGCGCCTAGGCGGCGAAACCTCAATGGCGGGCCATATCGCACCGCTCGCGATGACGGAGGCGAACGACCACGATGCCACCACCGGCCAGCACATTCGACTTCGATCCGATCGCGGAAAGATATGACCGGTGGTACGACGAGCCCCAGGGCGCCATCTACGACCGCCTGGAGAAACGCGCCGTGGCCCGGCTCCTACCCGACCGCGGCCGAGGCGGGGAACTCCTCGACGTGGGGTGTGGCACCGGGCATTGGGCACGCTTCTTCGCCGAGCGGGGCTTCCGCGTCACGGGGATCGATATCTCGCCCTCGATGGTCCGTCTCGCCCGCGCGAAGGCCATCTCCTGCACATCGTTCATCGTGGCGGACGCCCACAGGCTTCCGTTCCCCGACCGCCGGTTCGACGTGGTCGTAGCGATCACAACCCTCGAGTTCGTCCGCGATGCGGAGGTAGTGGTCCGGGAGATGGCTCGTTGCGTCCGGCGCCCCGGCGGGATTCTGCTGGTCGGTGCGCTCAACGAGCGCGCGGCGATCAACCGGCAACGCAAGACGGCCGGAAAGCCAACATATCGCCAGGCGCGCTTCTTCACGCCACGCGGTTTGCGGGCCCTCCTGTCGCCGTGGGGCCGGGCCGACCTGGCGTGTGTGGGCTTCGTGCCGCGCAGAGCCGTGCTTGTGCCGCTGGCGCCGGTGGCCGAGGCCCTCGGCCGGGCGCTACGGCTCCCGTGGGGGGCCTTCATCGTCGGGAGAGTGGTGCTGTGAGAGTTCAAGCCGAGGTCAGTCTCTACGCGCTTCGAACGCCCAACCTGACGGACTCCATCCAGGCGTTCTGCGATGCGCTGGCGGAAAGCGGGCTGGAGGTCCGCAGCGGCCCAATGAGCACCCTGGTGGCAGGGGAGAGCGCCCAGGTCTTCGCGGCGCTCGGCGCGGCGTTCGAGCGCGTCGCGGCGGGAAGGGACGTGGTGCTGGCGGCCAAGGTCTCGAACTGTTGCCCCCAAGCAATATGAGGACGGGGAGTCTTTTTCCCAGGCAGGAAAAAGACTCCCGTCGCCGATTCTTGCCATGTCACGGCGACAATACCCGGCGGAAGACCTCCACGGCCTCGAGCACCTGTTGCCGGGAAACGTCGAGATGGGTGACGAGGCGGATGGTGGTCTGGTCTTCGGAGTGGAAGAGGACGCCTTCCCGCGCCATGGCGTTCTCGAGGTCGGGCGCGGCGATGCCGGCACGAGCCGTGCCGAAATAGACCATGTTGGTCTCGACCCCTTCGGGGTTGACCTCCAGGCATCCGATCCCGGCGAGGCCTTCGGCCAGAAGTCGGGCGTTCTCGTGGTCTTCGGCCAGTCGCTCGACGTTGTGTTCGAGGGCGTAGATGCAGGCGGCGGCGAGGATGCCGGCCTGGCGCATCCCGCCGCCGAAGACCTTCCGCCAGCGGCGGGCCTCCTCGACGAAGTCAGCCGGGCCGGCGACCATGGACCCGACCGGCGCGCCTAGCCCCTTCGAGAAGCACAGAGTGGCCGAGTCGCAGTGGCGGGTGTAGTCCGTGGGCTTCAGCCCGCGGGCCACACAGGCGTTCAGGAGTCTTGCGCCGTCGAGGTGGACGCGGATTCCACGCGAGTGGGCCAGGCGGGCGATGCCCTCGACGTTCTCGACCGGGTAGATCGAGCCGCCGCCGCGGTTGTGGGGGTTCTCGATGCAAATGAGGGTGGTCGGGCCGTAATGGATGTCCTTGGGTCGGATGTGGGCCTCGACTTGTTCAGGAGTCATGATGCCGCGCGGAGCATCAATGAGGTTGACCTGGACGCCGGAGAGTGCGGCGATGGCGGCGCTCTCGTGGTTGTAGGTGTGGGATTTTGCTTCGATGATAACCTCGTCGCCTGGGCGGGTCCAGGTCTTGATTGCCACCTGGTTGGCCATGACGCCGGAGGGGACGAAGAGGGCGGCCTCCATCCCGTAGAGTTCGGCACACATCTCCTCGAGGCGGTTGACCGTCGGGTCTTCGCCCTTGACGTCATCGCCGACCTCGGCCTCTGCCATGGCCTTTCGCATGGCGGGCGAGGGTTTCGTCACAGTGTCGCTTCGCAGGTCTATTGGGGAATCCATCGCGCAACCCCGTTCAATTCCTCAGCGGTCGGCAGTTCGGGCCGACGACGGAAATGGACAAGGTGGGCCGGGCAGCCTTGGCG
>CAYYCI010000106.1:0-9527 GCA_964470215.1 uncultured Planctomycetota bacterium | reverse complement strand
CGCGGGCCGAGACGGCCCGCCTACAACTCATAACCGGAAAGCCGATTCATGTAGGCGGGGCGTCTCGCCCCGCGGGACGAAACGACCGATGGTCGCAATCAAACGAATAGCGCCAGATGAACGCCGGTGGACAGGGAGGAACTTGTGCTGGCGATGATTACGAGGGCGTTGATTGTGTCGTTCTCTTGGTGTCCTTCGTGTCCTTCGTGGATTCCCCGGTCCTGCGGGGGGCGGCCAGCGCCGCGCTTGCCATGGCGATGGCCAGGAAGCGGCTGATCGCTCTTGTCTCTTCAACGACGGACGACGAACCGGCGGGTGCTGGTTTTCTTCTTGCCGTCTCGTTCGGCCTCGATGGCAATTTCGTTGGCCTCGCCACGGGGACGCGCGGTGCAGGCGAAATGGCCGCGGGAGTCCGTCTCGACGGGTTGACCATTGACCCTGACCGTCGCTCCCGGCTGGGCGGCGCCGCGGACCTCGACCACAATCGGGCCATTGACGAGAGCCGAGCCAGCCGGCGGCTCGGTCTGGACGACGAGCAGTGGCTCGCTCGCCAGGGCGGCGATCTCTTCGGCGATCCGGCGGCGGACGGCCGTTATCACCTGGGGGTCGAAGACGCAGTCGGCGATTCCCGGGACGACGCGTCGCGAGAGTTCGAGCGCGCGTCGGCGAGGCCCGATGAAATCGGCGCCCAACCGCCTGGCCATCGCCGCGGTTCTCTCGGCCAACAGGTGGAGGTACTCGAAGTCCTCGGCGCTCTCGCGCTGGATTTCCCATCGCAGGGAACCGAGCGGCCCGGTTTTGCCCGGGTAGATGACGTGGGTGTCGCCTGGCGGCAGGCGGTCGGGCGGCGGCCCGAAGGGGTCCTCCGGCCAGAAGTTCAGGCCCCAGTGGAGGTAGCCCGCCAGGTCGTAGGCGAAGTTGATCCAGTGGAGCACGCGCACGCACGCGAGCGGATAGTCGAGGAAACGGTTGGGATAGTGGTTGCCGTAGGGGTGGCAGCAGATGTAGAACCAGAACTCGTTGTCCGCTCGCCTGGCCTCGTAGGCGGAGCGCCAACGCTCGTAGTGGGAGAGTTTGGGGACCCAGACCTCCAGGGCGCCGGCGAAGTCGAGGGTCTCGATGGCGTCTATTCGGCGCAGGCGGCGCGCGGCGCGATGGACGAACTCGGAAGCCTTGCGCCACGAGGCGACGTTTCGGATCGAAGGCTCGTCGGCCACGTGGATCATGGCCTTTCCCAGCCAGCCTTTCGCGGCGAGGTGTTTCTCGAGGTCGGAGAGCAGCGGCGCGAGGCCGTCCTCGGGGCTGAGGTTGATACGCTTGCCGGTGGCCTCGTCGGTGGCGGGGACGGATGTGAGGACGATGGTCTTGCTTCCCCAGCCGCCGGGGCCGAAGCGGGCGATGTGGCCGATCTCCAGCCTGTCGGCCACCGCCGCTCGCTCGAAGACCTCGACGTAGCGGTCGAAACGGGAGTAGTCGAGGGCGAGCGAGCCGTCGCGGCGGCGGGTGACCTGGATCAGTCGCCAGGGGACGAGAGCCACGTTCTGGCGATGGGTGGCCATCGCATCGGCGTAGCGCGCGAGGAGCCGCCAGAATGTGTCGGACCACAACTCGACTCCGTGGGCCCTGGCGATGCGCGAGACGTTGAACCAGTTGGTGATGAAGAGATGGCGCTCGTCGGGGAGGGTGAACGGCCAGACGGTCAGTTCCACTGGCAGCGCGGCGCTCTCCTTCCCCGCCAGGACGCGGACCTGGCCGCGGTAGAGGCCGGGCTTCGCATCGCGCGGCACACGAACGGTGAGCCACACCGGCTGGGTGGTGTTGGCTGGGAGGTCGAGTTTGCGGTCATCGAGGAGTGGGTCGGGGACTTCGCAGGGGGCGCGGCGGACCCAGAGTTTTGCCGCGTCGCGGGTGTTTTTCCTCAGCGGGATGAAGCCGACGAAGTTCCAGGCGAGGTTTTCGGCGGGGATGACTGCGGCGGCATTGGCCTGGCGGAGTGGGGTCGTCTCGATGGTCAGGCCGGCGAGCGGCTTATCGGAGCGGGCGGCGAATTGCGCTGGCTCAAACTCATTGCGTGCCGCCTCGAGGCGGAGGGTGGTCGTTGCATTCTCCGGGGGAACGGTGTCGCGGAAGACTTTCTCGTGCTGGCCCGCGACCCAGACCTTTAGCGACTCGCCCTGGGCAGCCGCCGCGACCACGGCGAGTAGGAGAAGACACGTGAGCCTGGTGAACATGGCGAATCCTCCTTTGGGGGGCGCCGGCATCATATCGAGGCCCTGGCGCGGGAGTCAAGGGATTCGTGCTCCCTGCCGTCCCAGAGGCGCCGAGCGGTCTCATCCGCTCGTTCGTTCGGGAGAGCCGGATTTCCTGGTCTGGGAGAGTTGCTTCTTGAGGAGTTCGACTGCGGCGTCGAGTTGCGGGTCGGGTGGCGTTTCGCCTGGTTTGAGGCCTTCGAGTTCTTCAGGTCTGGGTGGTTTGACCTCGAGGTCGGGAGCGAGGCCCTTGCCTTCGATCTGACGGCCTTTGGGCAGGATGTAGATTCCGGTGCTCAGGAGGATTCCTGAGCCGTCGGGCAGAGGGAAACGCTTGCTGACGGCGCCCTTGCCGTAGGTTTTCTGGCCGACGAGTTTGGCGCGGCCGTGGTCCTGGAGGGTTCCTGCGAGGACTTCGGCGGCGCTGGCGCTGCCGCCGTCCACGAGGACGGCCAGTGGGATGTCTTCGGCGGGGCCGCCGGGGTTTGCGTGGAAGACGCGGTTCTCGCGTTGGTTGCGATTGTGGGTGGAGACGATCACGCCGGAGCGGATGAACAGGTCGGCTGTGGCGACGGCCTGGTCGAGGAATCCGCCGGCGTTTCCGCGCAGGTCTATGACGAGTGCTCTGGCGCCCTGTTTCTCGAGTTCCTCGATGGCGGCTCGGACCTTCGAGGCTGTGTTGTCGGGGAAGTCGCTGATGCGCAGGTAGCCGATGCCCCAGGCCACGGGGCGGTGTTCGACGACGGGGGCTTCGATGATGGCCCTGGTGACGGTTATCTCGAGGCGTTTTCCGTCGCGGAGGATTCCGAGGGTGACGCGGGTGCCGGGTCTTCCTTTCAGGACGGTTGAGGTTTTCGAGAGGCTCTTGATGGTTGTCAGGTCGGTTACGAGCGGTTCGCGCAGTCCGCTGGGGTCGTGTTCCGCAGCCGAGATGATGATGTCGCCGGGCTTCAGGCCGGCCTTCTGTGCCGGGGAGCCCTCGAAGACCTTTTCGATGCGGAGTTTCTTGTCCTTCGTCAGTCGGATGAGGATGCCGAGTCCCGCGTATCTGCCGGTTTCGATCTCGACGAGGCGCTTGTTGTCCTGGGGGTCGAGGAACGCGCTGTGGGGGTCGTCGAGGCTGTTGACCATGCCCTCGATGGCGCCGTGGAGGAGTTCTTCGGGGGGCCTGGGTTCTCGGAACTCGTCGAGGCAGAGGTCGAGCGCGCGGCTGAACTCCCTGACCGCCCGGTAGCGCCCGCTGAACCACGCCCGTACGGAGCCGTGGAAGACGTAGAGGGAGATCAGAAGGAGCAACAGGAGGGTGAGGAATGGGAGGTGTTGTGGCTGGGCCTTCTGGCGCTCGGCTTCCGACATGGCACCCTGCCGTCCTGCTCACGCGAGCGTCAGCCCGCCAGCATGGTCAAGACCAGGTTCTTGGTCTTTCCTTCTTTGTCGGCCTGGACGATGGGGGCGAGGCTTGCCACCGGGATAGTGCACTGGAGGACGACGATGGCCTTGTCCTGGACGACGACCATGCCCTTTCCGGTCTCCACTCCGAGGAGTTTGGCCACGGCGGCGGCGACGTCGGGGGTGAGGAGGCGCTTCTTGAGGGTGGCGGCCTGGGCGGGGCTCGAGGCTACGAAGCGCGCGACGAACCTCAGGGAGTCGCCTTCCTGGCGGACGGCGAAAAGGGCCGCCCGCAGGCTGGCCAGGCTCTCACCCAGAGGACTCTTGAGCACGCCGGCCAGGGTCGGGGCGTCGGGCTTCTCGAGGCGGTAGAGCAAGGCGCGGCGGACGAGCGCGGGGTCGTAGGCGGCGGCGAGGTCGGGGTCCGCGAGCACGGGATCGCGGATGCCGGCCTTGACTTTCAGGAAGCGGCGGACTCCCCATCTGGAGCCGAAACAGGCCAGGGTCTTGCCGACGGAGGCAAATGCCCTGTCCTCGCCCTCGCGGTCGCAGTAGAGGAACTCGCGGCCTTCGACCTCGTCGCGTACGATGGTCAGGCGGACGGGGGTCCTGCGCAGGCGCGTGAGTTCGCGCTCGCGGCGTTCGACCCCCTCCTCGAAGCCGTCGCGCAGGCGCCTGGGGTCGAACCGTCCGATGAGCACCGTCAGGTCGTCGGCGTCAATGACGAATGCCACGTCCTTCTCGGTGTCGAAGTTGAACTGCTCCTCGCGAGCGGTCAGGCGTGCGATGATGGGATGGCTTGCCTTGGCGAGAGCCTGATAGAGGGGGCTGCGCAGGAAGCGGCGGACGTCCACGGCCTGGACGAAGTGTTGGCCTCTGGGGATGTAGGCGAGGGCCTTGCGGCCCGGCCGCGACGAGACGACGATGATGATCAGGACGATTGCGACGACGATCGCGCCGCCGATGTAGAGCGGGAGTTTCTCGCGGCTGGGGCGGGGAAGCCGCCTGGCAGGGAAGGGGGGAGGCGCGGCGCCGGGCTGGGGTGGCTCGGCGGCGCGTGCTGCCCTCAGGCCGCGGGGGTTGAGGCTGCGGTGCATCTCTTGCTCCTGGCGTCGGTTCATTTCTTGCCGCGGGTGAGCGCGATCCGGCCCGTGCGGCAAAGTTCCTTGATACCGTAGGGCTTCATCAGGGCGATGAACGCCTGGATCTTCTTCTCTGGGCCGGACAACTCGACCATCAGTTCGTTCTGACACACGTCCACGACCCTCCCTCGGAAGAGGTTGACGAGTTCGATTATCTCGCTGCGCCGGCCTTTCGGGGCGCTGACCTTGATGAGCATCAGGTCGCGCTCGACGTAGTCGCGCTCGGAGAAGTCCTGGACCTTAATTACGGTGATGACCTTTCGGAGTTGCTTGACTATCTGTTCGAGGATTCGCTCGTCGCCTTCCGTGACGATTGTCATGCGGGAGAGCGAGGGGTCGTCGGTCTCCCCGACCGCCAGGCTGTCAATATTGAAGCCTCGCCCGGCAAAAAGTCCCGCTATGTGGGCGAGGACACCAGCTTCGTTCTGGACAAGAACCGAGATGACGTGTTTCACCCCGAGGCCTCCGGTCTGTTGCTTTCTTGACAGGAGTGGGCAGTCACGTGGCTTCCTAGCCGGTGATATATTAGCGCGTAGCTCGCCCCCCTGTCAAAGCCTGCGATCCACGCTCCTCAGTTGTCCTCGGGTAGTTTGTCGAGTTCGGCCTGGAGGTCGCGGAGGGCCGCTCGGACAGCCTCGATGCGCTTGGCGATTGCCGGGTTTTGCTTTTCATAGAGGCGCCTGGTTGGCTCGGAGGCCAGCTCGTCGAGGGTGAAAGCGATGCGGTCGGTCTTACTGCGGAGGAACTTCTTGCGGTCGCGCTGGATACGGCCCAGGAACATCTCACGTTCGATCTCGCCCAGGCTCAAGAGCGCCTCGCGAAGTTTGCGGTCGAGGGCCTGGAGCGCGGCTTGTCGGCGGAGTTCTTCGATCCGTTGCCGGCACTTGTCCCGGAGTTCGGGGTCGTGGCTCCACATCTCGGGGATGGGCCAGTCGTCGGTGCGGAAGGTGGGCACGGGCAGGTTGTGGTTCCCGCAGAGATTGCCCCTCGGCCACTGCGCCCAGCCGTAGCGGACGGCCACCGGGTCCCCGACCAGTGGGCTCCAGACCTCCAGACATTGCTTCTGCTTGTTCATGCGTGCTCGGGCTGGGTACCAGCGGCGGTCCTTTCCGGCGATGACGAACCCCTGGTAGTCGGCGTTCCCTTGTCGGGTGACCGGGGCGGCGGCCCAGTAGGGCAAGGGCTTGCCTTCCTTGCGGGGCCTCTCGACCACGGGGTCGGGGCTGAAGTAGAGGAGGAGTTTGTTGCCTTCCTTCTCCATCTTCTGGAACTTCGGGCCACGATGGCGCACGTCGCTCTGGCCATAGACCTTGACGAGTGCCCAGCGTGCGGCTCGCTCGGCCACGGGGCGCTTCCAGGGCGGGTGGATGTAGGAGTTGCCCACGTCGTAGGTGGTGATCAGGCCGGTGTTGGGGGTGCGTTCGTGGGTGCGGGTGTGGATGTCGCGGATGATGGCGTAGCCGTCGGCCACACAGGCCACCTCCGGCTCGGCCTCGTAGTTGCCCCATCCCGGGAGGGTGATGATGCCGAAGGGCAGTTCGGGGTCGCCGAACGCCTTGCGCCAGGAGGTGATCACCTTCGGGAAGGTGTACTCGTACTGTGTCCAGCGCCCGAACTGGTTGTTCTCGCCCTGGTAGTAAAGGACGCCACGGATGGCCAGGTGGCGGATGGGCCACACGACGGCGTTGAACATCCCGGCGGGCGGGGACCACCCGCGGCGGGGATCGCCGGGTCGGCGAGGCAGTCTGAGGCGAGGGGGCTTCTTGCCCTCCTTCCTGGCCTTCTCTGCCTCCTTTTCCCACCTGGCCTTGGCCTCGGCGCAGCGCGCCTGCCAGTCCTTCACTATCCGCTCGCGCTCGGCCGCGTCCTCCCATCTCTTGGTCTCGGCATCGTAGGCGCGGAGGATGTCCTGGAGGGGCTCGACCGCGATGGAGTCGAGTTCGTCGCGCGAACACCAGGTCATGGCCAGGGTGCCGCCACGCGCGTTGTTGATCACGCCAACCGGCACCTTCAGGTAGAGGTGGAGGGTGCGCGCGAACAGGTAGGGCACGGCCGAGAAGCGCTTGGCCGCCTCGGGCGAGCAAACCACCCAGCGAGGGTTCCCCTCGAGGTCGTCGAGGGGCCTGTAGTAGGAGTTCTCGACTCGAAAATAGCGGATGCCGGGGAAATCGGCGGACGGCTGCTCGAGGTCCTTCGCACACCAGTTCGGCCAGACCATGTTGCTCTGGCCGGTGCACACCCATACCTCGCCGACCAGGACGTCGGCGACCGCGACCCCCTCGGCCCCGCTCCTCGCGACGATGAACTTCGGGGTGAAACTGGCCTGGAGAGGCTCGAAGGTCACCGCCCAGCGGCCATTCTGGTCTGCCCTGGTCGTTCGTTGCTGCGGGGTGAACCTGGGCGGATTCTCCTCGAGGTAAGCCATCCTGACGCGGTGGACCGGCTCGGCCTCCTGCGGCTTTTGCTCCTCGAGGAAGGGCTTTGCCACTTTGGCGTCCTCGGTGATCGCCACGGTCACCTGAGAGCCGGGCCTGGCCCATCCCCAGACCCGGAGCGGCTTGGCCTGTTGGACGACCATGTGGTCGGAAAAGACCTTCGCGAAGCGCACGGCGGGTTGCTCTTCGGCCGCCACGGCCGAAAGGCCGAAGCCAAGCGCGAGAATGACAAACCAAAGGCTCCTGTGACGCACTGCTCGGCTCCTTGCTCCTTGCGTTTCCCTGCTGACGACGTTCCGTAGTGTAGCCGCTGTGGGCACCGAGGGCAACAGGCACTGGCGGTGGGTGTGGCCCGTGGTGCGAACCCTGAGTGAAACCGTGCCTGCCCGCTCCGCGACCTCTGCAACAAGAGACCATTGCGGGCGCGGCCCCCGCACCTGGCCATCCAGCGCAGGCCGACCGCCCCGGCTCCTCGTGCGCTGGCACCCCGGCTCCGTGTTCGTCTCTGACCTTCCGGTCTGGTTCCTTCTTCCAGGACAGCAGTGTGAAGACTTTACCTACAACGAGGGCCGCGCCCGCTCGGCCACGTGCGTATCCACGCAAGCGGAAGTCCCGGGCGGTCCGCAGAGAAGACACGGGCGCTTCGCCCCTCATTCCAGTTTCGGGGCCTCGATACGCTCGCCGCGCAGTTGGCGCGCCTGGTCGGCCGGGTCGAAAGTGCCGTAGAAGAGCGCGTTGGCGTCCATCCACGTCACCACGCGCTCCCAGTCTTTCGGGCTGAGTTCGACGTTGTAATGGGCCTTGGTGAAAAACCTGGTCAGGGCGCTGCCTCGGGCGCCGAAGTGGCCAGGCCGCGCGAGCGGCTCGCAGTTGCCCCGCGGCGCGCCCCAGGCCGCGAACGACACCCGCCGCGCCAGGGCGTTGTAACTGGCCGTGTAGCGACCCTGGGGCTCCCCCGTCAGCACCACCTTCCCTTCGGGTTTGTGCCTGTTGTGGCACCGCACACAGTGCTTGTCGAGAACGGGTTGAACCAGGAGCGGGTAACTCAACGGCCTCGAGCCATCGGGGCCCGGCTCGATGACTGAAGGGGGCCTGCGAAGGGCCTTTGCCACAGCGCGCGGGGCCGGGGCCATCGAGCGCGGCTCGTGGCACCCCACGCACGCCGCGTTTTCGCCGGGCTGGAGGTAACTGATGCTGCGCATGACCTGGACTGCCATGCCTTGTTCATCGAGGGCCTGGAAGGACAGCGGGATGCCCGCCGGCGCGCGGAAGTAGGCCGAGCCATCGGCCTCGACCGGCACCGTCCCCAGCACCTGCTTCCCCGGCGAGGCATTCGGCAGGCCGACGGGCGGGCGGTTGATGTGGGGAGTGGTTTTGGGCAGAACCTGAACTATTCGCAGGCGCTTGATCCGCACCCGCGGCAGGGCCGGGAAACTCGCCCAGACGTTCTGCACAAAGTACGTTCCCTCGCGTCCCTTCGGCTCCTCGAGAACCGGAGGAATAATGGGGGGCCTCGACCTGGGGCGCAGCGGGATGGGCCACAGGCTCGAGAGTTTCGGGTCGCGGTAGAGGAGTTCCTTGTTGCCGAAAGCGTCCACGAGGTAGAGACCGAACATCCCGGGCGGATTGGCCTTCGGCTCCCCGATGAGCGCCCGGTAACTGTATGCGGCCAGGAAGAACTTCTCCGAGAGGGGCCACGGGCTGCGGTAGCAGTGGCCGGGCCAGCGCGCCTGCTCGGGCGGCACCGGCCGCTTCTCCCTCACCCCTGCCGGGGCATGCCAGAAGCCCCCGTGACCGTTCGAGACCGGGGCCTCGCTCTCGGGGAAGAGCACCTCGGGGGTCAGCCGCGTTATCGGCTCCAGGTAGTCCGCACCCCGCGCCACGTCCACGAGAATGATCGAGCCGGCGGTCATGGCGTGGTGTGCGGCGGCGGTGGCCATAACCCGCCGCGAGCCGGGCACAGGCCTCGCCTCCCACACCCCCACGGGGTTCCACGTGTTGTTCCCGTAGAAGATGCGGGGGGCGCTGCCATCGGGGCGAATGGTCCACAGTTGCTCGTAGTAGACCGCGTTGCGGTCAACGTAGTCCCAGCGGGTGTAGACGACCCGCCCGTCGTTCAGGACCGCCGGGTCCCATTCGTGGGTCTCGTGGTAAGAGATGGTGTGAGGGTTCGAGCCGTCGGGTTCCATTACCGCGAGCGTGTAGACGGGGCATGGCCCCCTGCCGCACCGATGGAAGCCACCGCGGCGCGTCGAGATGAAAACGATCCGACCGTCGGGAAGGTACCGAGGCGAGAAGTCGTCGCAGGGACC
>CAYYCI010000105.1:0-9531 GCA_964470215.1 uncultured Planctomycetota bacterium | reverse complement strand
TCATTGGCCCTCCCTTCCATCGGTCGTTGGGATGAAGTGGCCGACAGTGCGGTTCTCGGGCTTGAGGTATCGGCGTGCAACCTGCGCCACATCGTCCGCACTGACGGCCTCGAGCCTCTCGAGATAGGTCTCGAGCCAACGATAGCCACAGATGGCCTCGGCCACGGTCGTCAGGCCGGCGACCGCCGTGGCGCCGTCCCAGGCGTAGGCGAAGGCCGCGCGCAACTGGCGGCGAGCCTTCTCCATCTCGTGGTCGGTCGGGGGCCGCTCCGTCAGGCCCTAGACCTCGCGCAGGAGAACTTCCTCGACGCGCGACACCTCGACCCCCTCACACACCGTCGCCCCGACGTTCATCAGCGTCGGGTCGGCGGCGAGGCGACACGAGGCGTAAGCGCTCGAGGCCAATCCGTTGCGGACCAACGCGACGTGGAGGCGCGACGTCCGTCCCCCCACCGAGCCGCCCATCGCCAGGCCGGAAGCCCCGCTCAGGACCGTCGCAGCCACGGTCAGAGGGAAGAAGTCGGGCGAGGTGGCGGCTGGGACGTGGTACGCCGCCTGCACGAGCGCCGCGCCTCCCGCCCGCCGCACGATCACACGGCGTTCGGCGCGCTGCTCCGGCTCGGTGGCGTCGGGCTGAGGTGGGTCGGCACCACGCGGCCACGTCCCGAACAGGGCCTCGACGCGGTCCAGAAGCGCCTCGCGCTCGAGGCGGCCAGCCACCACCAGGTGGGTGTTGTTCGGGACGTAGTGGGTGTGGAAGTAGTTGTAGAGGTCATCACGGGTCATGGTCAGGAGGTCTTGCTTGTGTCCGATGACGCTCCAGCGGTAGGGGTGTTCGCGGAAGGCGGTGGCGGCGACCTCCTCGGCCAGGACGAACCCCGGCCGGTTCTCCGCCCCCTCGCGCTCGGAGACCACCACGGTCCGCTCCGAGGTCACCTCGTCGGGGTCGAAGACCGAATTGCGCAGCCTGTCGGCCTCGATCCTCAGCCCCAGGTCGAGAGCATCGGCCGGGAGGGTCTCGAAATAGACCGTCAGGTCGTGATTGGTGAAGCCGTTGTTCACCCCACCGTGGCGCGCGATCTGGCGGAAAATCTGGCCCTTGGCGAACTCGCGGCCCCCCTTGAAGAGCATGTGCTCGACCCAGTGGGACGCGCCGGTGATGCCCGGACGCTCGTGGCGCGAGCCGACCCGGCAACACGCCCAGACCGAGACCACCGGCGGCCCGGAGCGCTCGATGGTCAGGACTTTCAAGCCGTTGTCGAGGGTGGCTTCGGCGATTCCCAGCGACTGGCTCACTTCGCCTCCCCGCTCTTGGGCGGCCGCTGGCCTGGGAGGAGGAACTTCCGCAGGTCGGGGTGCCACTGGAGTTTGGCCTTGTTGGCCTCGTACCACGCCCGCCACTTCTTTATGGCGTGTTCGCGGATCGGCAGGGGCTGGCGAGCGTCGTAGCCGAAATACTGCTTGCAGCCCTTCCGCAGGAGTTGCGCCGCCACCTTCCTGACCTTCTCGTCCTCGCTCTCGAGGCCCTTGAGGAACAACTCGATGCCCTCGACCGGCGGCTCTGGAATCACGGTGATGCAACGCAAGCACGCCTCGCGGACCACCGGGTCGGTGTCCCGCTCGTAGGTCTGGCGGAGGAAATCGAGTTGGCCGCTGTCCATGAGCACCACACAGGTGTGGATGGCATCGTAGCGGACCCGCGGGTCCTCGGCCTTCAGGAGTTGGCGAACCAGTGGGAGATATGCCTTTCCCTTGTCGCCCATCTCGCGGACGTGGGCGAGGGCGTAACTGCGTAGTTCCGAACTGCCGCGAGCGAGCACCTCGCGCAGGCGCTCGTCGGCCTTCTCGTAGCCGTCCTCGATCATCAGCCGCAGTGCCCAGCGACCGACCTCCGAGTGCTTGTCCCAGAGCGCCTTCTCGACCTCCGGCCAGACGTTCTTGCCCTTCTTGCGGTAGTGGCGCAGGTAGTAAACGGCAGTGCTGCGGACGAAGGCGTCAGGGTCGTTGTGGAGCACGTCAAGGACGGCCTGGTATGCCTCGTCGGCAGCGATGCGGCAGACCGCCGCCACCGCCCACCATCGGGCCTGGGGACGCTTGTCCTTGAGCGCCTCGATGAGGTAGGGCACGGCCGGCTGGCCGATGGCCACCAGTTCCTGGCAGGCCGCCATATCCCCGTACTGCCCGCGTCCCAGGCGCTTGCACAGTTCGACAATGCGCGCGCGTTGGTCTTGAGGCCTGGGCGGCTCACCGCCGAGGGCCATCGCCCCGACTGCCAGAAAGCCGACCAGCGCTGCTCGTGCCACTCTCACCTCTCGTGCTCCTCGACTGGTCGCCATTATAGCAAGGGAGAAACGATTCTTCCAAAGCCTGAGGGGCCGACGCTGTGGCGAACCACCACAGTCATGTTGGCACATCCCACAGGGGTCGCCTCGCCCACTCGGCCTTTCTGGGCGGGCAAGCGCTCGCGGAAGGTTCGATTGCGATGGGGGTTGCGTTCTCGACTGAGAGCGACTACTCGTCCGAGACGTCTTTGGCACGCGCTTTGCTCCTTAATCGAACGAGGTCGAGAGTGAGGGGCGTGAGCTGATGGAAGGAGTTTCGTTATGAGGCCAGTCAAGGCAGCGATTACGCTCATTGCAGGCGTCGCCGTCCTGCTAGGCCTGGCGACCGCCTGGGGCGGCGAGGAAGGCGGGCCTGCCGGCGGACGGCGCGGCGACCGGCCCGATCGCCCCCGCTGGGGCCGTCCAGGCGGGCCAGAGCGCCCCGGCGGACCGCAGCAACGCGGCGGACCGGAGCGTCCCGGACCCGGCCAGCGGGGACCGGGCATGATCGCTCTTTTCGCAAACATCCCGGAGGTCAAGCAGGAACTCGAGCGCCACAGACAGACCCTCCGCACGATAATGGAGGGCCAGCGCGAGGCGTTCAGGGGTGTCGCGGACGAAATGCGCAAACTTCGTCAACAGGGAGCCACTCAGGAAGAAATCCGCGAGGCGCTCAAGAAGCGCGGACCCGCGGCGCAAGGGCTCGCTGGTAAGCTGGCTGACGAGGTCGCGACCCACTACGCGAACATGGCCAAGATTCTCACGGAGAACCGCGAGGCAATCGTCCAGGCGATCACCGAGAGGTTCCGCCAGCGCATCCGCCAGCGTCGGCCCGGCGGCCGGGGTGGCCCTGGCGAAGGGCCTCCGGGCGGACCGCCGCGCGGACGCAGGCCGAGAGGCCGAGGCCCGCGGCGCGGCCCAGGAGAGGAGGGCCCTCAGCCCCCAGCGAACCTCTGAGCCGCGAAAATTCAAATTCGCCAATACCGGGACGCCGCGCCACCACGGAGCGGCGTCCTCCTTTTTTTCTGATAATCTTCTCGGCTTGACTCGGCCAGCCAAGCGCGGTTAGCATCTACCTGGGGCAAGAGCGCAGGAGATTGCCATGAGACCGCGTGGCCAGAGAACCCACACCAGACGCTCCTTCCTCGGGGCCGCCGGCGCGTGCGTTGCCCCACTGATCGTGCCGCGAGGCGCGCTCGCGCGCCAGGCCGCCCCCAGCGACCGGATCGGCATCGGTTTCATAGGACTGGGCGGCCGCGGGAGAAGCCATCTCAACGCCCTCGTCCACAATCCCCAGGTCAGGGTCGTCGGCCTATGCGATCCCTTCCGAAACAAGTGCAACGCCGCCCACCAGATCGTCCAGAGGGCCTACGCAGCGGAGACCAAGGCCAGCAAGTTCCAGGGCTGCGGCTGCTACACCGACTTCCGCCAACTCCTCGCCCGTCCCGATCTCGACGCCGTCGTCATCGCCTCCCCGGAATACTGGCATGCCCTCCACGCCCTCTGGGCCGTTCGCGCGGGCAAGGATGTCTATTGCGAAAAGGCCATGACCCTGACCCACTACGAGGGCCGGCGCCTGGTCGCCGCCGTCCGGCGCCACGGCCGCGTCTTCCAACTCGGCACCCAGCAGCGTTCGGCCGGCAACTTCCGCTTCGCCTGCGAACTCGCCCGGAATGGCTATCTCGGCCCCCTCGAGCGGGTGCAGGTGGGCGTGCCGGGCGGTCGCGCGCTTCCGAACGCTCCCCCCAGCGACCCGCCGCCAGACCTTGACTACGAGATGTGGCTCGGGCCGGCCCCGTATTCCCCCTACAATCGCCTCAAGTGCTCGTTCAACTGGTATTTCATCTACGACTACTGCATCGGTTGGATCGGCTCCTGGGGCGTCCACCATATAGATATCGCCGCCTGGGGGGCACCGGCCCTCACCACGGGCAAAATCGCGGTCGAAGGCACGGCCGTCTTCCCCACCGACGGCCTCGCTAACACCTCCATCGCCTGGGATGTGGCGATGCGGACCCCCGACGGCCTCGTCGTGAGTTTCACCGACAACCGCAAGAACCCCCAGGGCTGCCGATTCATTGGCAAGGAAGGATGGGTCCACGTCAATCGCGGTGGAATCCGAGCCGACCCGCCCTCGCTCCTTCGCACCAGGCTCAAAGCCTCCGACGAGCGGCTCTACGTCTCGACCAACCACCACGGCAACTTCCTCGAGTGCATTCGCACCTGCCGCGACCCAGTCGCCCCCGTCGAGGCGGGGCACATCGCCACCACCCTCACCATCATCTCCGACATCGCGACCCGCCTCGGCAGGCGCCTAGTCTGGGACTGGGGCACCGAGCGCTTCGACGACGAGGTCGCCAATCGCTTCCTCCGCCGACCGATGCGAGGCCCGTGGACACTTTGAGGAGGATGCCCCGATGGGAAAGACCCTTCTCGTTCTCGCCACGTTCGGCGGCGTCCTCGCCGCTTTCGCTCAGGCCGACGAGCAAAAACTGCTCGCCCAACTGAAGTCCTACGACTACACTAAGCCCCGCTCGACCCTCCGAGCGCTGGAGCAGCACATCGCGCGCGCCCAGGGCAACCAGCGCGAGCGACTGGCCGACAGCCTCGTCGCCCTCTTCGCCGACCCCGCCACGCCGATGCCCGCGCGTCGCTTCATCGCCAGACACCTCCCGCTCCTGGCCTCGAGGCGCCACGTGCCGACCATCGCCCGGGTGCTCGACCAGCCGAAGGCGGCCGAGTTGGCGCGGCGCGCCCTCGAGACAATCCCGGGCGACGAATCGCTCGCCGTCCTCAGGGGGCTGATCGGGAAGGCCAAAGGCCGCCTGCTCGTCGGCGCAGTGAACTCGCTCGGCGTCCGGCGCGACCCAAAGGCCGTCCAGCCGATCTCGCCCTTCCTACGGAGCAACGACGAGGGCCTGGCATCAGCCGCTGCCGAGGCCCTCGGCAAGATCGCAACCTCCCAGGCCGCCCGGGCGCTACTCAAAGCCACAACGAGCCCGACGGCGCGGCCATTCGTCCGCGACGCCCTCATTCAGTGCGCTCTCGCACTGGCAAAAAGCGACGCGCCGCTCGCCAGTCAGATTTGCGACCGCCTCTGGAAGGGGGCGAAGTCGCCCGCCGAACGAATAGCCGCACTGACCGCGCTCGCCAGGGTCTCGCCGCAGCGGGCAGTTCCAGTCCTGCTCACCGCCCTCGACGCCCAGGATCGGGAGTTGCGCACCACGGCGCTCGCACTCGCCGCCACCACACCCTTGCCCGAACTCACAAAGGCACTCGCCACACGATTGCCCAGGGCCAGGCCCGATGAGAAGGTCGGTCTCATCAAAACCCTCGGCGCAAGGGGCGACGAGGCCGCACTGCCAGCCATCCTTCCCTTCTTGAATGACACCGACCAAGGCGTCCGCGTCGCCGCAATCGAGGCAATGGCAACCCTGGCCGACCGCTCGGCCATCGAAAAACTCCTGGCCATCGCGGCCAAGGAGGGCGGCGCGGTCCAATCCGCCGCCCGGCGCACTCTCGAGGCGACCCGGGTCCCTGGCGCCGACGAGGCCCTCGGGCGCATTGCCCGCCACGCCGACCCGCGCATCCGCGCCGAGGCAGTCAGAACCCTGGCGGCAAGAGGCGCCGCACATGCGACGGACATATTCCTCCGCGCGGCCAGCGACGCCGACCCCGCAGTCCGACGCGAGGCGTTGGAGGCACTCGCGCAACGGGGCACCGACGGCGATTTCGCCAGGGTGCTCTCCCTTTTCCTCGCCGCGAAGAACCAGGCCGATGCCGTCCTTCTCGAGAAGGCGCTGACGTCAATCGCACGTCGAGCCAGGGACAAAGCCCCGTGCCGCACGCCACTGCTCGCATCGCTCCCGAAGGCCAAGGCGCAGGCCAAGGCCGCCATGCTCAGGCTTCTGGCCAGCCTCGGAGGGCAGCAGGCCCTCGACGCGGTGGTGGCTCGCTTGAAAGACGGCGACCCACAGGTGGTTGACGCTGCGGTAAGGGCACTGGCGGCTTGGCGCGAGACCGCGGCATGTCCAGCGCTGCTCGAGATCGCCGCCAGGAGCGACAACCGCGTCCACAAGGCCCTGGCCCTGCGCGGCTACCTGCGCCTGGCGGGAACAACGGCCGAGAAGGAGCGTCTCGCCCTCTTGGCGAAGGCTCGCGCCCTCGCCACCGACGCGCAGGCAAAGCGCATGCTCCTGGCCGCGTTGGCGGAACTGGACAACGCGGGCGCCGCAGACCTCGCCGCCTCCTTCCTCTCCGACCCCGAAGTCAAGACGGAGGCAGCCACGGCCCTCCTGGCGATCGCTCAACGCCTCGCGCGGACAGATCGCGACGCCGCCCGTCGCGCGGCCGAGCAACTGATCGCTGCGAGCGAAGCCCCCGACCTGATCGCGAAGGCCAGGGAGTTGCTCGCGGCGGCCAAACGCCGTCCCAGGCGAAGCGCTGCTGGCAGCCTCCCGCCACACGACCCCGAACGCAGCCAACGCATCAAGGCCGAACTGGCGAAAGGCGCGCCAAAGGGCTATCGCCTCCCCTGTTACCTCGACTGTGGCCCGGACAGGGCCGACGGCCCGAAGGGAGACCCCTTTCTCAAACTCATCAGCGGGCAGCCGTACATGTGGGCCGGGAGCACCGTGAACGGCGACACCCGCTACGGCTCCATCTTCTTCGCCTCGACCGAGGTCGTCTTCGAACTCTCCCGCCTCAGCCCGCGAAAAACCTATCTGCTCGGCTTCTCGTGGTGGGACTACGATCACGACACTCGGCGCCAATCGGTTTGGATCGCCACAGGCAATCGCCGGACGAACCTATTGCCACCCACCAAAGTGCCGTCGGGTGCCAGGGGCGAGAAACCGGCCGAGAAGGTCCTTCCACTACCGCGCGAGGTCACCACGAGCGGCTCGGCCCGCGTCATCTTCAAGAACGAAGGGACGCCGAACGTCGTCGTCAGCGAGGTCTGGCTCCTCGAGAGCGAGGCCGAGAGCGACCCGCCACCTGTGCCCAAGGTCAGCCGACCACAGCTCAGCGTCCCACCGTTCGAGAAGGGTCGCAAGGCGCGCGTCCTCATCGTCACCGGCGTTGATTACCCGGGCCACAAGTGGCGCCAGACCGCGCCGGCCCTGAAGCGAATCCTCGAGCAGGACCCGCGCCTCCAGGCGGCGATTGTCGAGGACTTCGAGCTCATGGCCGACCCCGCGCTGGGGAAGTTCGACGTCATCGTGCTTCATTTCATGCCGTGGAAGGTCGCCCCGCCGTCGAAAGCGGCCAGGGAGAACCTCGCGAGGGTCATCGCCAGCGGCAAGGGGATGGTGGTCATCCATTTCGCCTGCGGCGCCTTCCCCGACTGGTCGGAGTTCGTGAAGTTGGCAGGCAAGGTCTATGATCGCAGCCTCCGAGGCCACGACCCGCGAGGGCCGTTCAAAGTGCGCGTCGTCAACCACGACCACCCGATCACCGCGGGCATGCGCGACTTCCAGACCGACGACGAACTTTACACCTGCCTCGCGGGCAAGACCCCAATCACCATCCTGGCCGTCGCAAAGTCGAAAGTTGACCACAAGGACTACCCGATGGCCTTCGTCCTGAACTACGGCAAGGGAAGGGTGTTCCACACCCCGCTCGGCCACGATGTCCGGGCACTGACCATGCCCGGCGTGGCGGAACTATTGCGCCGCGGCACCGCCTGGGCCGCGGGCCTCCCCCCGCCGCTCCCGCCTGGGGAAGAGGCGGGTCGGTGAGACAACCTGGGCCTCAGTGTTCGTCCGTGTCGGTCCGCATGCGGTCGGGGGAGGGTCTGGTTCTTGGGATTTGGCTCGATGACGCGGGGCGGGACGCCCCGCCTACGAGCGGGGGCATGAGCCGTAGCGGGGGGCGGTCGCCGGCCCGCAGGGCTCTGGCCTTCCGCTTGCGCGGCGACTCGCACCCCGCTATGATCGCCGCAGAAATGGAGCCCCCAAGGCTCGCGCCGTGAAAGGAGACGGCAATGAAAATCGGCTTCCACACCGACGCGTTCAACTCGTCCTACCAGAGTTTCGAGGCGTGCCTCCAATGGGCCCAACGCAACGGCGTCCACTACATCGAATGCGGTGTGATTGACGGAGTGAGTTGGATCCACGGCCTTGGGTATCAGCCCCACGTGGCGATGTACGAGGACCCCGTGCTCCTGCGCAAGAAGATGGAAGGCTACGGGGTGCGCTTCTCCCAGGTGGACGCCGCCTATCCCCTCTCGGGCAAGGACGGGCCGGTCCGCGGCGTCCCCTACATCCTGCGGGCCATCCAGTGGGCGAAACTGGCCGGCTGCCCCCGCGTGGACACCACCGACGGCCTCCACGCCCCGCCCGACCTGACCGAGGACGAGGCGATGGCCATCATGAAATTCTGCTACGACCAGATCGTCCCGGTGGCCGAGGCATACGAGATAACCGTCAACATCGAGCCCCACGGGTATTTCACCACCAAGCCCGAAATAATGGAGAAAATGCTCGCCTTCTGCGACAGCCCCTTCCTGCGACTCAATATGGACACCGGCAACACCTTCATCGCCGGGCAGAACCCTGTGGCGTTTCTCGAGCGGTTCACAGACAAAGTGAACCACGTCCACGTCAAGGACGTCAGCGAGTCCCTGGCCGCGGCCGCCAGGGGCGAGCAAACGGGCATCGCCGTCAGCCACTGCGCCATCGGCGAAGGGGTCAACGCCGACAACATCCGCCGCTGCCTCGAACTCCTGCGGGACAACGGCTACACTGGGGTCCTCAGCATGGAATGCGAAGGCCAGGGCGGCCCGATGATCGAGCGCTCGCTCCAGTGGCTCAGGACGACCCTGCAAGAACTCGACATCCCGATCGAGGAGTGATGCCGTGAACCGCCTGTTGTGTGGCCTCTTGTGGCTTTCAGCCATCGGCTCCGCCGCCGAGCCCAGGCTCGTCGTCTTCATCCCGGGCCCGCGTAGCCACGGCTTCGGCACCCACGAACACCGGGCCGGATGCCTCCTCCTGGCCAAAGCCCTCGAGGAAGGCGTGCCCGGACTGCGGGCGGTGGTCGCCACAAAGCGCGAGGCAGCCGCGCTGTTGCCGAAGGCCGCCACCGTGGTGATTGACTGCGACGGAGGAGCGGTCGGTTTCCTTGGCTCACTGGCCGACGGGCTGGATGCCCTGGCCAAACGCGGCGGGGGCGTTGCTTGCATCCACTACTCGCTCGTGACGCCAAAAGG
>CAYYCI010000104.1:0-9538 GCA_964470215.1 uncultured Planctomycetota bacterium | reverse complement strand
CAGTTTCCTTGCCAACGAGAGTTTGGCCACGTAGGCAAAGAGCGCGCCGAACGCCAACAGGGCTATCAGCGACCTCAAACCGCTACAGACGTCCCCGACGACGATCTCATCGAGCCCCTTCTCCACGATACCCTTCAGCGACTCCTCGCTCACCCCTTCGGGCAGTTCTCCACCGGCCTCGGCCCGAGCGAGCAGCCCGCGCGCGCGAGCGAGCGTCGCCTCGTCCGCTTCCCACCGCAAGTGGCTGCCGTCCTGGACGACCACGTAGGGGTGGAGGCCGACCCCGCGCAAGGCGTCCACGACCTTCACCGAGGCGGCCGCGGCGAACATCTTGAGTTTGAAGGTGAACTTCTCGACCACGTGCATCGGCATCGGGACCATCGTGATGGTGAAAAGGAGCGGGAAGAGGAGCCGCTTGCTTATCGCCCTGCCGCAAAGAAAGAACACGACGCCGCAGAGGGTGACGACCAGGCTCAGTCCCTGGATGAAGAACGCGCGGATGAACGTCCCCGCGAGAAGCATCAGGAGCCCGAGCGCCAGGACCGCCAGCCCCACGCCTCGCATGTCGCCCTCGGCCTTGAGCTCCGCCAGCCGGGCCCGCTGCTGCCAGATCAGCCAGCCGACGACCAGGGGGATGAGGTAGCCGTGCGAATAGTAGGAACTGCCTCGGCTCCATCGCCACTCCATCCAGCCCATAGCCGGCACATAGGCGAGGGCGAGCACCGCGGCCAACAGACCCTCGAGGGGTCGGCCCCGCAAACGCCAGAAGAACAGCCCGATCACCGGCACCAGGAGGAAGAAGCGGTAATCGCGCGAGGGGTCCACGGGCGCCCAGTTCAGGAGGCTACGACACACAGCGGGAACGAAAGCCAGAGCGAAAACGCCGGTCGCGATGGCCACAGGCCAGAAGCGCGCCAGGAGCACCTGCGGATCGAGCGCCAAGGCGGCCTGGCCAGCGGCCGCCATTTGCGCTTGCGGCGGGCCCTGGCCAGGATCGGCGCCCCCGCCGCCACCCGGTTCTGGCCCCTCATCCTGCCGCGGCGACGGCGTCACGGGCTTCAGGAACAACGTGGCGTAGAGGTCGAGGGCGAGCGCACAGAGCCCCCCGACGATGAAGCCAACCGGTCGGCTCCAACTCTTGACGAACTCGGCGGACCAGGAGAACTTCTCGGCAAGGCGGGGAAAGACGACGTGTTGGGCGGCGTAGCCTGGGACGTAGAAGGCCAGTGCTGCTGCGATGGCCCATCCGACCTCGTCGCGGCCGGCCTTCTTTGCGGCCAGATAGGCCCAGCCACCGAAAACCACGAGAAAGAGAATGTCGAGGAGTTCAGCCATTCGATGGCTCCTGGCTGGTCTTGTTCTGGGCGGCCCGCCAGGCCTCGATCACCCCGCTGGCGGTGGTGAAGGAGAGCCGGGCGAGGAGGAATCGCAGTTTCGCCGCGGTCCTGTGGAGATTGACGTAATGGCGGAAACGCGATAGCCCCTTGACCGCCAGACGCGGTTGCTCGGGGTCGAGTTCCCAGGGGTGGAAATAGACTATCGCGGGCAGGCCCTCACGGTTGACCGCCAGCAGCGCCCGGTGAACCAGCCTGACCGGCAAGAGTCGCAGGTATCCGCCCCCTGCGACCGGGAAGTTCCAGCCGAGTATGCGCAGGGTGGTCGGCGGGAACTCGACCAGTGTGGCGCCATTGCGGCCGTGGCGAACGTGGATATGGCGCGGCGCCGAGGGAATGCCGTAGCGGTCGTGGCGGATGGGGAAAATGCTCGAGTCGTAGCCGTAGCCCTCCTCGGCCAGGATGTCCACCGCCCAGAGGGTTCGCTCGGTTATCGAGAATGTCGGCGCACGATAGCCGACCACCGCCTGGCCCCCGAGGTCCTCGAGGAGGGCTTTCGCCCGCCGGACGTCCGCACGGAACTCCTCGGGACTTTGCTCGGTTATCATCCTGTGGGCGAAGCCGTGGGAGGCAATCTCGTGGCCGGCCTCGGCAATGCGCCTGACCAGACCCGGGCGCCGTTCGGCACACCATCCGAGGACGAAGAAAGTGCCTCGCACCCCCGCCTGGTCGAAAAGGTCCAGGACCCGCTCGGTATTGCGCTCGAGGCGCGACGGCATGGTCTGCCAACTCTCCCGGGAAACCACGCTCCGCAGGCTCTCGACCTGGAAGTAGTCCTCGACGTCGCAGGTCAGCGCGTTCGGTGAGGTCATTTCTTCTTTCCCACCTTCACGAGCAACTCGCGCGCCAGAGAGATGGGGATCCCGTATGTGAAGCCGCTCGAGAGGACCTTCTCTTTCGTCTTGCGGATGTGGGCGCTACTGACCACTCCAATGACCTTGCCGGTGGTTGCCTCGAAGACCGGCGCCCCACTGTGGCCGGGGTAGGCGGTGACGTCCAACTGGAGGATGTTATAGGGCCGGCGGAGCGCCGCGATCACCTCCGGGTCCAGCAGGCGGGCGTTTATCGCAGGCACCGCCACCGGACACACACTGCTTATGATACCCGCGCTCGTCGAGGGGTGCAATCCCAGGAGAAAACCGAAGGGAAAACCGCAGATAGCCACCTTCTGTCCCTCCCGGACCCTGGCCGAATCGCCGAGAACCAACGGCACATAGTCCCCGCCCTTCACCGCAAGGAGGGCCAGGTCGAAGCGCGGCTCGCGGGCAACGAGGCGAGCCGGGTGTCCCTCGCGGCCGCGGTCACTGGGGAGAAAGACCCGCAGGTCCTCGAGGCGATGCCGCTTGGCGATGGCCTCGATGGCGTGGTTGGCGGTGAGGAAATGCCCCCGCTCGTCCACGAAGAAGCCGGTGGCGGAGAACTCCACTGGCGGCCGGCTGGTCGGGTTGTAGGCTCCGACGGCCCCCACGCCCAGGCGGACGCGCGCCACGGCATCGGGCAGCGACCCCGGCCTCTCCCCCGCGCTCGCAGCCAGGGCCACCGCGGTGAGCATTGCCCCCATTGAGAACCGCGCCGGACTCATCTCGGAGCTCCTTCCCGCAGTGCATGCGCCGCCTCGATCTTCTCGCTCCGCTCGACCGGCTCCGCCACGACCTTTCCGAGGCGGTCAACGATCCGCACCTGCACCCTCAGGGAACGGCCGGCCAGCCGAGCCCACCCGGGGTCCGCCACATCGTAGAACCACGTGCCGTCGTTCGCGCGGGTCATCGGCTCGAAGCCGTCGTAGGGCTGCTCGCCCAGCGCGAAATCAATCTGGGGAATGACCAGCGGCAGCTCCTGACCCGTCCCCGGCCCGCGCAATCTCACCCTCACGCGGAACGGCCCGCGAGAGATGGCGCGAAGATCGGCCATCGGAAGCCACACGACGCTGGGGCGAGGCCTGGGGGAGGCCCGGACGATGGCGCTCCGCCGACCCTCCAGGCCATCCCGCCGAACCGCGCGCACGAAGTAATAGTACCCGCGGTCGTTGCGGACCGCGGTGTCGCGATAACTGGTCGTTCCGATCACCAATCGATTCACCCTGGCGAAGCCACGCACCGGGTCGCAACTTCGATAGAGGTTATAGCCCAGGATGGCGCCTTCGCGGTCGTCCTTCCACGCCAGGGTCACCTCGCCGTCGCCGGGAACCGCGCTGAGCCCGGCGACCGGCTTCGGTAGGTCGTCGGCGCGGTCAACCTCCGCCCACCAGGTCTCCTCGAGGCGCTCGATTTGCTTGGCCAAGCGGGTCCGGGTGCCCGACAGCACCTTCCAGTCGCCGCAGGGCTCGCGCAGTGAGCCGGCGGCCTGTTCGGCATCGGCCAGAAGCTGCTCGCAGGCCACGAGGAACGATTCCAATTTCTTCAAGCGGCGGGCCCGCAGTTTCCGCAGCCGGTCCCAGAACAAGTGGAGGTACTCGAAGTCTTCCGCCCCGTCGCGCAGGGCCACCAGACGCAGCGAGCCGGCCAGGTGGCCGTCTGGCCTGGGATAGACGAGAACCCTGCCTCCGAGGTCGCCCTTCCCCCAACTCGTCACCCCTCGAAGGAAAAGCGCGCGCACGCCGTGTCCCCAGGCCAACCACGGCAACACCCTCGCCTCCAGGAGCGAGTTCGTCAGCCTGAGGTCCGGCACCGGGTCGTCGGGCAACGACCCGACCAACTCCCAGGCCTCGAGGCGGGTGGCGCGGGAACGGCGGACCTCGAGGCTCTGGTAGTCGCGCGGCAATTCGGGGATCTCGGCCCCAAGAGGCCGACGCCAATAGGCGGCCAGGAGATCGCCTGGCGCCTCGCCTTCTCCGCCGGAGACCACCGCCAAGAGGGGGTAGCGGCGAACCGCGTCGTTGACGAAGGCCAGATCGCGCTCCCGCTGGCGCCCTGCGCCCAGGCGCGGCAACACCACAGCCCCGCGCTTCACCCAGCCCCTGGCCCGGAGTCTCCTCGCCAGCGCCGCGGCGTCTGCCAACCGCGCGTCCTCGACCGCCCTATCCAGATGTGCCAACACGACCAACTCCTGGCCGTGCTCCAGGCACCAGAGCACCTCCTCGAGGTTCTTCTCCTCGCCGCCGGCCAGCAGAGGGGTCGCCGCGAGCCGGTGGGCAAGGAGCAAGCCGTAGAGTTCACGACGCACCTCACTCGAGAGGGTCTTCTTCGCCGGGAGTTGGCTCCGGATCGCGGCCCAATCAACAGGCGCAACGATCGGCAGATGGCGCTCGGCCAGCGCGAAAGCCCAGCGACGCAGACGCAGGGCCAAACGCAAGGGCGCCACCCGTTCGGCCTCCACCGACACGATCCCCTCGTAGTTCCCCGGGGGGAGGTCCGCCGGCACGGTCACGGTCAGAACCACCGAACGCAGTTTCCCGCGCTCGACGTCGAACTTGGCCAGAGGCAGAAGCGGGTCGGGAACCTCGCCCCAGCGCCCCGGTGGCAAATCGCCTCGCGGCGCGACCGCTAGTTCGCCGACCAGTTCCATCCTGATCGCCGAGGCGGGAAGCCCTGGACCCTTCCCGCCGAGCGGCCTGAGGTCGGAGACCCCCACCCGGACCGACCGGAGCGGTTCTCGGAGGGCGACGACGAGCAACTGCACGCTCTCGGCCTCGCCGGCGGCCGCTGAAACCTCGCAGTAGGGCTGGGGAGGCGGCAGCGCCGCTGCCTTCACCGGCTCGCTGCGATAGCGCTTGACGCATGGCGCCACCAGGACCGCCAGCCCCGGGTCGGGCAAGGCAAACGCGCGCGCGGTGGCCGCGTGGAGCCGCAGCAGTTCGACCTCCCTCGACAGCCCGTCGAGGTCCGCCTCGATGTCCTCAATCTCCCTCGGCGAGAGCGCCGTCGAGGCCACCGCCAGCCGCCCCCGGCACCCGTCCAGGCGCGAGCCCACCTCGGTCAGCCATTCCCTGGCGCGCGGCGACAACCCCGACCCGCGCAGGTCGCGCAGAGCCAATTCCAATTCCCCCGTTCGGCGCCTCGCGCGCTCGGCGCGGCTCGAGACCGTCGGCTCGTAAACCACCACATCCGTCACGAACAACTCGCGGCCGCCCCCAAGGAGCCTCCCGCGCCACTCGAGCGCCTCCAGGGGGTGTTGCGGGCCGAGCTTTCCCATCCCCGGGCGAGTCGGCAAGAAATCGTCTCGAAGCGACAGGTCGAAGTCGGTCCACCGGCCCTGAGGCAACCGGCGCGTCGCCATGAAAGCCCCGCCGGCTCCGCGCGACCGCGCGACCACCTGTAAGACCTCCGGCCCGTTCGCCAGACAGCGGAAAAACACCCGGGTGTTCTCCCCCAATGGAACGGCTTGAAGCATTTCGATGGGGTCGGAGCCGGTGCGGAGCGCCGGGTGGCCGCCGGCCGCGGTGGCCACGTATTCGCCGCGCCAGGTCCGCGGGGGTGTCTTGCGGAACCTCTCGACCAGCAACAACCGCACGCCTTTCGGCAGGCCGACCGCCTCCGCCTCCCTGGCTGCCGCGGGCGCCCGACCCACCGCGGTGGAAGGCTTGGCCACGGTTCGTGGGCGCCGCTCCGGCTTGACCGCGACGTGTGTCGCGGGCCGCCGCGGCCGCGGCAGACCCGGATGGACAAGCACCCGGACCGGGTTGGTGTGGAAGAAAAGCCTCTGGTCGCCGGCGGCCCGGCTCCAGCCCCGCGCGCGGACGTAGAAACCGGTCCCGCCGTTGGCGTCCCGGGCCGGTGGCATGGTGTGCGTGAGAACCCGCCTGCCTGCCACACCCTCGAACGCGGCTACCACGGACGGGCGCCCGCTGAAGTTCGAGATTACCTCGAGCCTTTCTATCGAGGTCCCTCGGCCAGCGAAGTCGTGGGGGGGCACCTCCACCGCGACCTCGACGACCACTCGGTCGCCAGGAGGAACCCACACGACCTCGCCGGAGAACGCCGGCCGCTCCGCCGCGGCGGTTGTCACGCCAAGCCTCGCCGAGCGGAGGGCCAGACCCTCGTCGCACCAAAACGACCCGGCGCGGAGTGCGGCCAGCACCTCGCGGGGACCCCGCCCGCCTGCCCACAGGTGCGTGACCGCATATTGCCCGGGAAGAAACTGGGCTGATGGGTCCCGGAAGCCGCTTGCCGCAGCAGCACACGACACCGAAGCCCCTCGGTCGAGCAACTCGTCCCACACCCCCGCCAGTCCCACCACCCCGTCGGCCCACCTGGCGCGGCCCTCGCGGGAGGAGAGCTTGTCGGCCTGGACGAGCCCCAGGACCCCCACCACCTGAGGCGCGGTGGCCATCCAGTCGCCCAGTCGCCCGATCTCCACAGAGCAACCCTCCGGCGGGACCGCCAGAGCAACTACCCGTTCAGCCACCGGCTGGCGTGAGAGCCATCCGAGCGCGCCGAGAGGTTCGGTGGCGAAGCGACGCGCCAACTCGCCCAACGCCTCGACAACCGGCAACTCCGGTTCCCCAATGGCCAACAGGCCCTCTCCGGCCGGCCCGCGGCATAGCGCGCCCGCAAGGACGGTCAGGCCGTTCGTCCGCGACGAGGCCACCCGGAGGGCCTCGAGCCACTCTCGACGGGCTGCCGGCGAGGTCAGCGCGGCCGCGTCCGCCACGACCAGGAAGTCGCAGCCGTTGGCCCTGGCGCTCCCGAGCAGTTCGTCCAGCGGCAAGGTCCCACCGCCGCGGTCGGAGAAGGCCATCAGGTCGCCGGCGAGCCACTGGCCCCTCTCTGCCCAGGCTCGTCGCACCAGTCCCTGGCACTTCCCAGGCTTCACGCCGGTCCTTCTGGCCACGAGTTCGGCCCACGCGCGCCCTGCCTGTGGCACCTGGGCTGCGGGCCGGGCGGTCCGCAGGCTCCAGGCGAGCGCGCCTGCGGCGAGGACCATCGGGGCGACGACCACCAGGGGCCCAAGGGCGCGCACCGGCTCGACCCACCGCCTCAGGCGCTCGAGCGCCTCGCCGGCCTCGGGCAGGCGGGGCAGCCGCCTGGTGATGACGTAGGCGAAGAGACAGGCCGCAGCCAGGAAGAAGGCGGCCGTGGCCTGGAAGCCGAGCGAACTCGCCAACGGGGTATTCGCCCACTCCTGGCCGTCGAGCCAGCGGTGGAGCACGAAGATGTCCATGGCGGGGGCGTGGCGATGTGGGGCCTCGCGCCCGGCTCCGAGGTCATAGAGCCGCGGGAGCGACTCGGCGTGTTCGAGAACGTCGGGCGCGAGGGCGTAGAGCCCGAGAACGATCATCACCACCGGCACCCAGACAAGCCACCGGCGCCGGACCAGGGCGAAGAGCGGCGCGGCCAAAGAGCCGAGAGCCATCCCGAAAGCGAAGTGGACCTGGGGCAGTGGCATCGGACGTCAACCCTCCCGGCTCGGCCTGCGTCGTCGCGACCGCCGCCGTGGCTTCTCCGGCCCCTGGTGTTCCCATCTGACCATGTCGACCATGGTCTGGAACCTCAGCGTGAAGGCCACGCAGGCGATGAGCATCAGCGAAGCCACGGCCACGACGGCGATGAAGGAAACCAACTCGCGCCCCCGCACCCACGGGTGCAGCCAAGAGTAGCCGAAGAAGATGTTGGCCAACGGGTGGGTGGTTCCGGGGAAGCCTAGAAGGCACGGCATCTCGGCCCAGAACCCGCAAGCCAGGGCCAGGGCCGGCAGCCAGGCAATCGCGCGCCGCCACACCGTCGCCAGAACCGCCCCGATGGCGCTGCCCACGAGCATCCCCACCAGGAAATGGCTGATCGGACCCATCATGGCTCGCTCGCCTCCCGTCGCTGCGTGGCGTCGCGCCCGGTGAGCCTCCGTGCCACCTCGGTCAGGGTGGCGGAGCGCCAGCCGCGCTCGCCCGCACGGGCGAACACTCGTTCGAGCCGCTCGTAGTATCCACGGCAGGCCCCCTCGTCGGGAACCGTGGCGCTCGTGCCGGGGCTCAGTTCGTTGGAGTGGATGGTCATGACGGCCGGGACTCCAAGCCTCTCGGTGCGTCGGCACACCGCGAGCAGTTCATCCGTGCAGGCCCCCGCGGGCCGGAATGAGATTATCTCGGCCACGCCCAGCCGGCGCAAGGCCCCTTGGGCCTTTGCGTGAAACTGCGTGGGGGGGCATGGTCGAGGTCACCAGTTACTGGCTGCACTCCGTCGCAGTTTGGCTGCGAGCCTCGAGGCAACGTGTCGCAGGTCGCGGAGAGAGCGGACCGAACATAGGATCTTGAGTCGGCGGCGCCAGACGTCGGCCCGCGTGGGCGTCCGCGTGAACTCGGCCACCAGTTCCCTATGCATTGCCTCCAGGTCCGCGGGGGTCATGTCGCCCACGGTCATGGTGGCGCGGTTGAAAACGAAGTCCTCAAAATTCGGTTCCTCGCCCTCGACGAGTGTTTCCTCGTAGAGTGGTGAGCCGGGGGTCGGGGTGTAGATGTACCAGTAGGTGTACTTCGCTCGGAGTTGGCGTGCGAGGGTGCGGCTGCGCTCGATGTCCTCGCGGGTCTCAATGGGGGCGCCGATCATGAAGAAGGCGGCGGTGGCGATGTGGTGCTTGTGGCAGAGTTCGAAGGCCTTGCGCACCTGGTCGACCGTCATGCGCTTGTTGTAGTAGTCAAGCACCCGTTGGCTGCCGCTCTCGACCCCGAAATAGAGAGCCTCGAGGCCCGCGCGCTTCATCAGCACGAGGAGTTCCTCGTCTATGCTGTCGGCCCGGGTATTACACAGCCATCGAATCTTCACGCCGGCCTTCAGTTTCGCCTCGCAGAACTCGCGGACCCACTTGCGATTGGCCGTGAAGGTGCTGTCGCGGAAGTAGATCGAGCGGGCGCCGCGTCTTGCGAGGTAGGTTGCTTCTTCTACCACTCGTTGCGGCGAACAGCAAGCGAAGAGCTCGCGCCAGAAGGCCTGGGCCGCGCAGAACCGACACCGGAACGGACAACCCCGCGAGACGATCGCGCTCGCACACTTGAAAGTCCATCGTTCGGAGTAGCCGCCGTACCACAGGTAGTAGTCGAGGTCGTAGTGGTCGTGGGGCCAGGGGAGGGAGTCGAGGTCGCGTATGCGCTCGCGCTGGCCAGTGTAGAGAACCCCGTCGCCGCGCCGGAGCAGGAGGCCGGGCACCTTTTCGAGGTCGCGGCCGCCCTCGAGGGCATCGAGGAGCTCGGTCAGGGTCCTCTCCCCCTCGCCGAC
>CAYYCI010000103.1:0-9602 GCA_964470215.1 uncultured Planctomycetota bacterium | reverse complement strand
TGCCGCGGAGCTGTTCGAGCGCGGGCTGGATGTGGCGAGCGCGATGGCGCGATGGCGAGCCTTCGAGAAGGCGGGGGGTTCTGGGGCGGTGGTTGCGCGGCGGCTGGAACTTCTGGAGAAAGCGGAGCGCTGGTTGGCTAAGCGGCGAGTGCGGGTTGCCCCGGCGCGCGGGGGCCGCTGAGGCTAGTCCCTCTGGACGATGGTGGTTGCGAAGTCGCGGTCTTCGGCCACGGAGCCGTCGGGCTGGTGGATTCGGATGTGGCCGCTTGGCCGGCCGGTCTTGTTGAAAGAGACCAGGTAGGTTTTCCCCGCGAGCGTGATCTTGGCCTGAGCGGTGGTCGGGTCGTTCTTCGAGAGGACGACGGAGGCTTTCTCGTCGTTCTCGGCGCGCAGGACCTGTATCACGTTGAGGAAGTAGTCGCGGGTCGAGGGCTTCGTGGTATAGACCTCGATGCGCCAGGAGCCAGCGTCGTCGGGCTTCCCGAGGAGTTCGGGGGCGAATTTCTCCGTGTCCATCCAACCATGGAATGTGGTTGCGGGGGCGTAGTTGACCCCCTGGTTATAGCACTGGTATCCGGGGAGGTATGCGACGTTGGTGTGCCAGCCGGCGAGTTTCTGGCCGAGGTGTTTTGCCACGTCGAGGATGGTGGGATAGTCGGAGAAGCGCAGGCGGAACTCGTCCACTCGTCCGCGCTCGTAGGCGTTGAGGCGCAGGTATAGTTCGGTGTCGGTCACCTGGTAGACGGCGTCGGTTGGGGTGTCGCGTTCGATGAGGATGGCGCCGAGGCGTTTGCCAGTGAGCGGGTCGTTGTAGTAAAGGATGACGGGCTCGGTCCACTCCCACCGGCTTCCGGTGCCGAGGCGTTGCGTGGTTCGGGGCACTCGGACGAGTGTGGTGCTTGGGATGTTTGGGATGAGGCCGCCGACCTTTCGGATTCTGTGTGGTGCGGGGAGGAGGGTGTGGCAGCGGATGCGGGTCTCCTTGTTGCCTTTCGAGATGGTCAGGGAGCCGTCGTAGTCTTCGATGTGGCCTTTGACCTCCGCTCGCAGGAGTTTGCCATTGACTTTCGGTTCTCCGACCAGGTGCATGAGCCAGCGCTTCTCGAGCTGGGGCCTGGGCGTCTCCACGCGGTCGAAGACGATGAAGATACCTGGCTTGAGAAGGACGGTCTGGCGGATGAACTCTTTTGCCATGCCCTGTGGGTAGGCCTTTGCGCCGTTGCCGGCGGCGTAACTGTAGAGTGGGCGACACTCGAAAGCGAGGAGGTCGCCGCGGTCGAAGTATTGCTGGTTGTAGACCCAGGCGTCGCGCCCGATGGCCCAGGACCACACGCGCTTGTTGCGCTTGAGTTGGCAGCCGTCGTTGAGCGCGATGCGAGCCGCGGGGTCGCGGATGGTCAGGGTGTTGTGGGCGATCGTGCGGGTGGAGTAGTTCTCCATGTGGTAGAAGCCGAGGCCGTAGTAGCCGCTGTCGGGCACGAGCGGGCTTCGGCAATAGAGGATGAACGAGCCCACGTCGGGGTGGACGTGCATGTCGAACCAGTCGGCCCAGCGGACCGCGGCCAACACGTCGTTACTACCCCACCCTGCCCTCAGGACGGCCAATCCCGTGCCAGGGAAGGCGCGCGAGGGCGGCAGGTCGGTGGGCCTGCGGCGCTCGACCGTGTAGCTGTGGAAGAGGCATTCGGTGACGAGGTCCGCGCCCTCGGGCGCGACCTGCCTCATCAGCCACTCCACGTGGGGGTCGCGCGCGATGGTGTTCGAGGCGAGCAGGGCCCTGTAGACCCGCTTGCCGAAGCCCACCGGCTCGCCGTCGCCGTAGTTGACGACGACGCGGCGGCTCCCAACGTCCGAGCAATACAGCACCCAGCGACCGAAGTTGGCCAGGTAGGGGTGGGTCTTGGGGTCGAGGTAGTCAATGCCACAGGCCGACTTGGTGATGGCGAGGAGTTCGTAGATTTCGGCTATCCGGGCGGTCACCGCCCAGTAGTAGCCCTGCCAGTAACTGCCGTCGCGCAGGTGGTCGAGGAAGAGGACGGCATCCTTGAGGGAGTACTCCCAGTAGTTGCGGACGCCCTCGGCGGCCCTCGGCCAGTGGTGCGCCATGGCCACGAGGGTGAAATAGGTCGGGGCATAGCGGCGAGCCCAGTCCTGGTCGTGAAAGGTCCAGTTGTAGAAGCGCGGCCATTGATCGGGACGGGTCTCGGAGGGGCGTGGGTCGTCGGGATATCCTGTGTAGGGCGAGCAACGCGGCCAGCCGGTCGCCCGGTCCACGTCGGCCCCGGCCCACAGCCGCTGCATCCCCTGTTGGCGCTGCTGGTCGGTCATCGCCTCGAAGGTCCAGTCGAAGACGTACTGCGCGCTTCTGGAGTAGCCCGCCGGGCCGGCTCGGCCCCTCAGGAGGCTCTCGATGGCATTGCGGGCGAAGGCGGTGTCGCCCGAAATCTGGTACAAGAGCGCGTTGGCCAGCGGGTTCCCCTCGCGAGCCGCCTCCCGAAGCTTCTTGAATCGCTCGCGGTTGGCCTGCATGCGCTCGAAGAGCTCCCGCTTGGTCTCGTTGTTGAACAGGAGGCGGGGATGGTCGCGGCGAACTTCCACGCTCTCCCACACGATCGTCGGCACCGCGACCTTGCCACCCGGCTTGGCGAGAGGGTTATCGGCTGGGCGGACCACCGCGAGGGCCTCCGACGGCGGGGTCGCTGCGCGAAGCCCCACTCCCCACAGCACCAACGCAGCGCCTGTCGCTACCACCGCCTTCCTAAATCCCGACATCATCTCGGCTCCTAAGACCACCTGGCCAGCACCTCTCGCCATCACGCGAGCGCCGAATTAGTATAGCCCCACTCCGGCCGCTCTGCAAGCCCCTCGCCGGAATCAACGGCCAGGATGGCAAGGCCCCCGGTGTTTGACGAAACGTCCTCGGTGCGCCATGCTATAGTGCCGATGGGAGGCGTAAAGGTTGCCTGATGACCCGCAGGAGCAAGTACTCGCGCCGGTGGCGAAAGCGGACGCCCGAAGACCAGGCGTCCGCTCCACCCACACAGGGTCCCTCCCCCGACCTCACCGACCAGATTTACCGACTGGTCGCGGAGGCTGAGTACCACTACGCAAGCAAGCGCTATAAGCAGGCGTTGGCGGTCTGCGCCCGCCTCGAGGCGCTCGACCCAGGCCATATGACTGCCGAACAGATGCGCCTGGCCTGCGAACGCCAACTGCGCCGGCGGAGGACCATCTGGGCAATGGCTCTCCTGGCGGTCCTCACGGCGGGGGTCGTGGCCTTCCTGGTGGTCAAGAGGATCAAGCGCATTCGCCTCGAACCACCGCCCGGAGTGATCCGGCTCCTAGAGCGCGAATCGAAGGCCTTTCGCGTCCTCGCGACCTTCCACGGAAGCAGCGACCGGGAATACACCTGGCTGCTGCTCGACGAACAAGGCCGCGAGGTTCCCCAAAAGGAAAAGACCAGCCTCGTCGTTCGCAACGGCTCGCCCTGGGAATGCACCTACACCCCCCCTTACAACCTCGTCCGCGCCGCCGAGAAAAAGGACACCGTCACCCGCACCATCGTCCTCGTCGCCCGCGACCCCCGGGGGAATGAGGTGCTGAGGGCACAGTGGAAGGTCGTGGTTCGTAACGTTCCCTCCTCGCCGACCATCCTGGCGACCTCGCCGCCGCGAGACGCCAAGGTGGCCATCCTCGTTGGCAAGGGCGAGCGAACCTTCAGCATCGAGGCAGTGGATGGCGATGGCGGCAAAGACCTCACCTACGAATGGTTCCTCGGCGAGCGCTCGATAATCAAGGACGCTTCGCCCGCCTGGACATACAAGCCCCAACCCAACGAACTCCTCGGCCGGCCCGACTTCCGCGCCGACCCCTTCGCACCACCACAGGTCGTCGCTTGCCGCGTCGCGAACGCATTCGGGAAACCCCTGCCCGTCGAGGTCAAGTGGCAGGTCTACCTGGTCGCCAAGAACTCGCCCCCGCAACTGGTCAGTTTCGAGCCGAAACTCCCCGCCGTCTTCCCGATCAAGGAGGGCGAAAGAAAGAAAATCGTGGCCACCGTTTACGACCCCGACGAGGGCGAGCCGCTGTCGTTCCAGTGGGAAGTTGACGGCGAGGTCGTCTCGCGCCGCAGTTTCTGCGTCCTTCATTTCGACCACGAGACCACCGACGACGAGAAACTCGTGACCCTGCGGGTGGTTGTCTCCGACGTCTGCGGCGCCAGCGCCGAGCAATCCTGGAAGGTCAGGGTCCTCAACGCGGCACCACCGCTCATGCCCCCCGGCCCCATTCGCTGACCGCTACCCTCCCCTCGCGGCTCACTCTCGACCAGGAGGCCGCTATGAGAGCGCTCGCAAAGTCGCTTGCCCTTCTGGCCATTCTCGCTGGCGCGGCTCGCGCCGACCTGCCAAACGGTGGATTTGAAAAGGGTCAGGGGCGCCCGCAGGGCTGGCGCCTGGTCGGCTCCGGTCAGTGGTCCGGCGCAGCCCGCAGCGGCGACCGAGCAATCGCCGTCGTCGGGAAACCACAGACCTCCGACTACTGGCGAACCGAACCCCTGGGCCTCCGGCCAAAGACCCTCTACCGTTTCTCCTTCTGGGCAAGGGCCGACAAGACCTCGGGGGGCTGCATCATCTCCGGGCCGAACTTCTGCAATCGCGACTTCCGCCTCCACACCCGCTGGCAACGCCACAGTTTCGTCTTCGCCACCCCCACCGACCCGGCCGGCGCCTTCATCCGCCTGGGCCACTGGCACGCATCGGCCACCATCTGGTTCGACGACTCCGCTCTCCGGCCAGTCATCCCGCTCCACGTCCAGCGCGATCGCCTGGCGCTCGGCGCCGGCGAGGAAATTGACGGAACAACCTACACCTTCACCACCACACTGAACGGCGAGGGGTCGAATTTCGCTAGAACCCTCGTGGACTTCAATTGCGGTTTCAACAGCGACCGTTGGTGTCTCGGGGGCGGACAGTGGGTGGTTTACCGCTTCGCGCTTCCAGAGCGGCAACTTTCTGCGACGGTCGAGATCAACTGCAACTACCGTGTCGGAGGCACGGGTGTCCTCGAGGCTAGCCGCGACGGGAAGGAATGGTCGCGCCTGGGAACATTCGAGAAGGTCGGTCGCCTGCGCCTGGAGGTGCCCGCCTCGCTTTTCCCCGCCGAGGCCGTCTTCCTCAGGCTCAGGGCACTCGCCGACGCCTCCTTCCAGCTCAACGACATCCGCTACGAGGCACGCCTCGAGAGGCCGCTGGGGTTCGTGGTCGGCGCGACCACATTCCTCGAGGTCACCCGCGAGGATCCCAGGTTCCCGGTTCGGATTCTTTCCCTGCCCGTGGGGGGCAGCGCCCAGACCGTGAGCCTGAAGGTAAGCAACCAGACCGCGAACCCCCACAGGCTCACGCTAACCGCCACCATCGCTTCCGAGGGCAGGCCGCCACTTTCCAAGCGCCTGGAAGCCACCCTCGAGGGCGGCCAGGCGAAAGACCTGGCCCTTCGCGCGCCTCCGGCTGCTTGTGGCAGAAACGGCCTGGAAATAGCGCTCGCGGCCGGCGCCCTCGAGGTCTTTCGCGCCGTGGCGGCGTTCCGGCTCTCAGCGCTCGACGACGCTTCCTACGGCTTCGCCCTCCCTTCGCCGCCAGGCTGCCGCCTGTGGTGGTGTGAGAGCGCGCGCAAGGTCTCCCGCACCCGCCCCGCTCCCCAGGCCCACGGCACGCCAATCGAGCTCTCGGCCGCCAGGGGCGAGAGCGAGGCCGTCCAACTCGTCCTGCGACCCGACCAAGCCACCCGCCTCCGGGGAGTTCGCCTCGACTCGCTGAAGTGTGGTCGGAGCGAACTCCCGCCGTCGGCACTCACCACGCGAGTCGTCCAATACGTTCGCATCACCCACCCCACCGACGCGGAGGGCCGCCGCGGCTGGTGGCCCGACCCGCTTCCGCCCCTCGAGGAGAACCACCCGCTCTCCCAGAAGGTCAACAACCCCATCTGGCTGAACTTCCACGTTCCCGTGGACCAGCCGGCCGGCCCCTACGAGGGCCTCCTCGTGGTCGCGACGGACAAGTGGACTGTGGCCGTTCCCGTGCGGCTGAGGGTCTGGGATTTCGCTCTGCCCAGGACGCCCCATCTCCAGACGGCCTTCGGCCTGAGCGTCGGCAATATCCGTCGCTACCACAACCTGACCACTGATGCCGAACTCCGCAAGGTCTTCGACCTCTACATGCAGGACTTCGCCCACCACCGCATCGCGCCCTACGACCCCGCCGCCCTCGACCCCATCCGCGTGACCTTCAACACGGGGCCGTGGGAAGGCGGCGCCATCGTCGCCGAGGACCCCAGGGCCGGCGCGCTGTGCATGAGGATTGACGACCAGAACCCTCACGCCAGCATCACCGCCCACAACAAACGCCTCATCCCGATCCAGACCGGACGCCGATACACTCTCTCGTGGTCGGCGAGAACCGCCAAAGCCAAGCAACCCTACCTCGTCTCCCTCGAACAATACGACACCCAGAGGCGATGGCTGTCGGGGAATAACATGGACTTCCTCCGCACGGGCCAAACCACCTGGGCGCGACAAGAAGCCAGGGTCCCCGGGCCCGGCCAGCGCGAGTTCGACCCGCGGTGTCGTTTCCTTCGCCTGGTCCTTCGACCCGTCCCCTACAGCGATGCCGGCGAGGCCACTGGAACCGCGTGGTTCGACGACGTGCGTCTTGTAGCCGAAGGGGAGGCTCGGAATCTCGTCTCCGATGGTTCCTTCGAGGGCGTTCCCTCGCGTCTCGAGGCCACGATGGACTTCGCGGCCTTCGACCGCGCCTGCCAGCGCTACCTCGACGGTCTCGGCTTCAATTCCATCATGGTCCGCCTTCGCGGCCTCGGCGGCGGCACCTTCCACGCCCGCCACGAGGGCAGGATCGGCCCATTCCCACAAGGAACGCCCCAGTACGAAAAACTCATGGCCAGCCAGGGACATCAACTCGTCGCCCACCTCCGCGAGAAAGGCTGGCTCGACAAGGCCTACCTCTACTGGTTCGATGAGCCGGCCCCGAGGGACTATCCATTCGTCGTCGAGGGGATGAGACTGATCGAACGCACCGCACCCGGCCTGACCCGCATGCTCACCGAACAGCCCGAGCCGCCGCTCTTCGGCCACGTGGACCTCTGGTGTCCCGTCCTGAGCAACTACGACCACAAGGTCGGCCTCGAGCGCCAGAGGCTCGGCGAGAGGTTCTGGTGGTACCTGTGCTGCGGCCCGAAGGCGCCCTACATCGGCCTCTTCATTGACCACCCGCCCACCGACCTGAGGGCCTGGGCCTGGCTGAGCCGAAAGTGGGGAATACGCGGCCACCTGGTCTGGTCAACCAACTACTGGACGAGTTCCTGCGCCTACCCGCCGCCTGCACTCCAGAACCCCTGGGAGGACCCGATGAGTTACGTCTCCGGCTACGGGCGGAAGCCCGGCCAGATCGGCTACTGGGGCAACGGCGATGGGCGGTTCCTCTATCCACCCAACCGCAACCCCGCCGAGGACAAGCGCAAGTTCGTCTGCGGGCCGATCCCATCCATCCGCTGGGAGATGCTCCGCGACGGGATCGAGGACTACGACTACTTCGCCATCCTCGACCGCCTGATCGCCCAGGCCGAGCGGACGGGCAAGGTCCCGGCGAACCTGGTCGCCGAGGCCAGGCGCCTGGGCGTCGTGCCCGACGCGGTGGTCGCCGACGGCCGCACGTACTCGAAGGACCCTGGCCCGCTCCTTGCCCACCGCCGGAAGTTGGGCCAGAGAATCGAGCGACTCGCCCACGCCCTCGAGGAGCGCTAGCCGAACGACAACCCCCCTCGCCGAGACGCCTGGTCCAGTGGCGAGGGTGGCGACCCGGCCAGGAAACCGTCCGCGGTCTGTTGACAACTCTGCCGGGTCGTCGTAAAATCCGCTGTGGGGTCGCTTGTTGAGGTATGATGAGATGGGCATGGTGCAGTGTGAACTGGTCAAGATAATGATCACGGAGACGGCCGAGCCCCAGATGATCGTCCTCAAGGAAGTCGGGGGCGAACGGGCGTTTCCGATCTGGATTGGCATCGCCGAGGCGGTGGCCATCGAGCGCAAGGTCAAGGGCTACGTGCCCGCTCGGCCTCTCACCCACGACCTCCTGGCCAGCGTGGTGACCAGCCTCGGCGGGGAACTCGAGCGAGTCGAGGTCTGCGACCTGCGCGAAAGCACCTTCTACGGCAAACTGGTCGTGCGCCGGGACGGTGAAGTGATCGAAATAGACAGTCGCCCCAGCGACGCGATCGCTCTCGCGGTGAGGCTGGGCTGTCCGATCTACGTCGCTGAGCACGTTCTCGACGAGGTCTGCCAGTAGCGGGCCTCCGCGGCGGGTTGGCCGAGTGGACGAAGGCGACGGTTTTGAAAACCGTTAGGGGCGAAAGCCCCTCGCGGGTTCGAATCCTGCACCCGCCGCCAACTACCCGCACAGCCGGCCCCGGCTGTGCCTTCCTTGTGGGCCAGGGGCCTCGCCGTGGGAACCTGCGCCGTCTGCGGGCTCAGGGCCCGGGCGGTCAGCGACATCCTGTCCGTTTGCGTGGAGTGTCTTCGCGCCGAGAGGCCCAGCTCAGCCCTCTCGGCCTCGGCCTCGAGAGCCTTGAGCCTCTTTCTTCTCCCTGTCTTTGATTTCAAGAGCCGTCTTCGCCGCGTCGGCCTACGCCGCATCACTCGCAGCCCGTTGTCTGGCCTCGATTTCGCAGCCGTCTTTCCCAGGATTCCCAGGACGGCCAGGTCGCGCGGCTTTCCTTGCGCCTTCTTGCTCGCGATCACGTCGTCGAGGGAGGCGACCAACAATTGCTCGCCGCCAAAGTTGAATGGTTCCGCGCGCGAGCGGAGGGCCTCGAACGAGCGGACTCCGTGAAGGGTGGTCATGAAGTCAATCTCGAGGCCGCTGTCCTCGACGACCAGGCGGTAGAGGTCCGAGGCCGGGTAGTATCGTCGCAGTATGACCGCGCCGAGCCTGCGTGCGAGGCGCTTGAGTTTTTCGAGGTTGGTACGGGTCTTGCGGAACGTGAAGTCGAAATCGAGGGTCGTAACGGGCGCGCCTCGGAGGGCCGCGGCCGCGTTGCCGACGAGCACGGCCTGGAGGCGGACCGCCTTCATCCCCTCGGCAATCATGGCCAGATAGGGCGCAGCGTCCATTGGCCCTTTCTCCACCAAGCCAGGTTATAGGCTGCCCGCGACCACTGTCAATCAACCCGAGCGCGCCCTGGCCAACGCGGGTCTTATGTGTGCGGGGGGGGGGTGACAAGGAGGCGCCGCCTCTACAGAATTGGAGGACGCCAGGCCGCCCGCCCGTAGGGACAGGCCCCCGTGCCTGCCCGTTCTGTTCTCCGCGCTGCCTCCGCGGTGAGGTAAAATTGTGGGCGGGGCCTTTGTGCCCCGCCTCCGCGCTTCGCGGGCCGAGACGGCCAACCTACAACCCACAGCTCACTTCCGCGGCCTTCCATCTGCTGTGGGCGGGGCCTTTGTGCTTCGCCTCCGCGCTTCGCGGGCCGAAACGGCCAACCTACAACCCACAGCTCACTTCCGCGAGCTTCCATCTGTTGTGGGCGGGGCCTTT
>CAYYCI010000102.1:0-9651 GCA_964470215.1 uncultured Planctomycetota bacterium | reverse complement strand
ACACCGAGGAAATGGACCGCGAGATCGAACACCTGCGCGGCAAGGTCGTGGCGATAAACGTCACCGACATCCAGAGTTCGGTCATGCGCCTCGGCTCGCTGATCGTCTGTGAGCATCTGGTCCGCCAGGGCCTGGAGCCGGTCTTCCAGATGACCTGTCGCGATCGCAACCGCCTCGCCCTACAGTCCGACCTGCTGAGCGCGGCGTGGGTCGGCATCGAGAACGTTCTCGCCCTCACAGGCGACCACCAGTTCCTCGGCGACCATCCTGAGGCGAAGGGCGTCTTCGACCTCGACTCCGTCTCTCTCCTCCACACCATAACCACCTTGATGAACGGGAAGGACCTGGCTGGGAACGACCTGGCGGGCGCGCCCAGGTTCTTCCCTGGTGCCGTCGTCTCGCCCGGCCTGGACCCCGTGGAGCCGCAAATCCTCAAGATGGAGAAGAAGGTCGAGGCTGGCGCCAGGTTCTTCCAGACCCAGGCCGTCTATGACCCGCGCGACCTCGAACGCTTCATGAAGCAAGTCGAGCACTTGAAAGTCCCCGTCCTGGTCGGGATCGTCCTGCTGAAATCGGCCGGCATGGCGAAGTACATGAACAAGTACGTCGCCGGGGTGTTCGTTCCCGATGAACTAATCAAAGAGATGGCCGAGTGCCCCAAGAAAAAGCGGCGAGCGAAGAGCGCCGAGATCGCCGGCCGCCTCATAAGAGAGATGAAGGACATGTGCCAGGGCGTCCACCTCATGCCGCTCGGCTGGACCGACCTGACCGAGGACGTCCTCGGCCACGCCGGTCTGATCTGAGCCTTGCTCACCAGGCACGCCCGGTATTCTCCCTCCATCGCCCGGCGATGCGCACGGGGGACCGGCCTCAGGGCTGAGGCGCGAAGTTGACGCACACCCGCCCTGTGCTCATCCAGGTGTAGCGCACCTGGCGGATGCGGCGGACGATCTCCGATGAGTCGGGGAAGTCGGCCCGCACGTAGTAGTGATGGGTGTCGAAAGGCGTCTCGCCGAAACACGCGGCGAACACATACCCCCGCTTGCGAGCGTAATCCCGTAGCACCATCACCATCTCGTCCCACTCGTTGCGAGCGACCGGCTCGACCAGCGGCGAGAAGTAGGCGTGGAACATCACAACGTGGGGCCTGAAGCGATCGAGGTATTCTTCCGTCACCCCGTGGCGAGCAACCCACGGGTCGTTGAGGCCCCAGGGGTCCACCGCGCGCCACCCAGAGTAGTAGGGCAGCAAGCCGGCCTCGGTGGCCGCGAGCACATAGCCCTTCTCCCGGTAGTCCCGCAGGACCATGGCCACCGCGTGGTTGCCGTCGCCGAAGCGAATCGGCAGCCTCGACATCCGATGGTGATAGACCAGCAGCCAGAGGAAAACGACCGAACCCAGGAGAATGAGCAAACGCTGCGAGCGTCGCGATATCTCCCACCATCGCGGCAGCCGCCACTCCTCGAACACCCCCTCGACCAGCGGCACCCACGACGTGACCACCAACGGCACTACAGCATACTGGAAGCGCCAAAGATAGTTCATTGCATCGGAGAGGAGCACCCAGATGCCCACGAAGCCGCCGATCGGAATGAGAGCGAAGACCACCAGCCTGGCGGTTCGTCGCCATCGCAAGCCGGCGATGAACGGCAGCGCGAAGGGCAGGGCGAACCTCAGCGAGCCGTGAATCGAACTGATCAACCCGCTCAGGTGGAGGGTGCCGCCTCCCTTCTTGTAGTAGGGGTTCGGCAGCGGATGGCCGAAGTAGTTCCAGCGCCAGAGGAAGTAGGCCCCGCCGAAAACAGCGAAGACCGCCGCGAAGGACGCCACGCTGCGCCAGTGGGCCTTCGGCCCGCCGAGCCATAGGACCGCCAGGAGCATGAACACGGCGAGAAAAACTCCCTCCGGTCTCGTCAGGCCCGTGACCAGTCCAAGGAGCGCGAAGGTCAAGCCACGCCGCAGACTCCAGCCCTCGCACGCAAGGCGCCAGGCCGCCAACCACGTCAACAGGGCGAAGAGCGCGAAGAACGGAGTCCCGAAATACGCGGAGGCATAGCGCAGCCCAGGACCGACGGCCAGGTAGGCAGCAGAGACGGCCGCCATCCACCACCTGCCACGCTGAAGGCGCCGGACTGCCCAATAAACCACGAAGACCGCGACGAAATGCGATGTGATGCCCACGAGCCTCACCGCCGCCTCGATCGTCATGCCCAGCCAACCGAGGAACGCGACGACCGCCATGAAGAGGAAGTCGGTCGCGCCATCCACCGGCGGCTCGCCGACGTTCCACACGACCCCGTGGCCCTCGGCCAGGTGGAGAGAGTAGCGCATCAGGATGGCGGCATCCTCGAAGGGATGCAGCGCCCACCTGACCAGGAAGGCAGCGTAGAGCGCCGTGCCGACGCCGAGGGCCAGGACCGCCAGCGCGTCCCTTCGCCACGGCGCGCGGCCGGTCCGAAGCGGACCACGGTCCGTCAACTTTGCGACCGCCGAAGCCAGCGACAATTGCCAGCGAGGTATGGGCATTCGCCCCGGCATGCCTCCAACGACTACTGGTAGGCGAGCTCGAGCGATTCGCGGCTCCCAGCGCTCTCGATTATCGCCTCGAGGATCGCCATGTTTCTGAAGGCGTCCTCGAGGCTCGAGTGCGGCTGGCGACCCGCAAGGAGCGATTCGGCGAAATGTCCAAGTTCCTCGACGTAGCCGGGTCGCGCGTAGCCGCGATAGAGATTGCCCTGGTGCCACGTGATGGCCGGCGTGTCCGTGTAGCCGCCGACGCCGACGGGCGGCTGTTCCTTGAAGTAGCGGAGCCTGGCGGCCTCCTCGACCTCGACGCACCGGCCGCTCGAGCCGATTATCGCGGTCTCCATCATCAGCGTCTGGGTGCCGCCGAAGAGATTCATTGTCCCAACAGCCCCGTTCTCGAACCCGAAACAGATGGCGAAACTGGTCGTCCCGTCGGCCTCCTCGGCAATGGTCGCATAGAGGCTCTCGACCTCGGCCCCCACGAGGAACCGCATGCAGTCCACCGGGTGGATGGCCTGGCCGAGCAGGAACGAGCGCACCACGCTGTCGAGTCCCCAGATTGCCGACTTCGGCCCGGGCGCGGCATACTTGCAGCGAAAGCCGAGCACCTTGCCGAAGGCCGGGTCTTCGGCCAGTTGGCGTGCCATGCGATGAGCGGGAGCGTGGCGCCAGTGGGTCGCGACCATCCCAAACTTGCCCGCCCGCCTCGCCGCCTCGACCAACTCGCGGGTCTCGGCGGCGGAGGTCGCGGGCGGCTTCTCGAGGAAGACGTGGCAGCCCAGCTCAAGGCACGCGAGCCCTAACTCGTGATGCATCTGAGGCGGGCCGCAGATGCCCACGGCCTCGGGCTTCTCGGCCTCGATCATCCGGCGGAAGTCGGTGTAGGCGGCCTTCGACCCGAACCGGCGGGCGTTCCGCTCGGCCTTCTCGCCCACCAGGTCGCAAGTCGCAACGAAATCAATCGCATCAATCAGCGCGATGTTCGCCTGAAGGAGCGACGCCTGTGAGCCGCAACCGATGAATCCCATCCGCAACTTCCCCACTGGCCATTCTCCTTCCAGTCCGGCAGACCACGCGGCCGTTGACCCTCCGGCAGCCGCCCACTATAATCCCTCTCCCGACGGGGTCAAGGCGTCCGGGAAGGCAGGAGGCGTGGGCATGGTGATCGGAGTTCCCAGAGAGGTCAAGCCCGACGAGTATCGGGTGGCGCTGATCCCGGTCGGGGCAGAGACGCTCCGGGAACACGGCCACCGGGTGCTCGTGCAAAAAGGAGCAGGGGAGGGGAGCGGGATTGACGACGGTCTCTATGCTGACCACGGGGCCGAGATCGTCGAAAGCCCGGAGGAAATCTATCGCCGCGCCGACCTGGTGGTGAAGGTCAAGGAACCGATAGGCCAGGAGCGCCGGTGGGTGCGGCGCGGCCAGGTCGTCTTCGGCTATTTCCATTTCGCCGCCTCGCGCGAACTCACCGAGGACATGCTCCGCGCCGGCATAATCGCTATCGCCTACGAGACCATCCACACCCCCGACGGCAGCCACCCGCTCCTCACGCCGATGAGCGAGATCGCGGGGAAGATGGCGATCCAGGAAGGAGCGAAATACCTCGAGCGCCCCATGATGGGGCGCGGCATCCTCCTCGGTGGGGTGCCGGGCGTCGAGCCGGCCGAGGTGGTGATCATCGGCGGGGGCACGGTCGGCACCAACGCCGCCAAGGTCGCCGCCGGGCTCGGAGCGAGAGTGACCGTGCTCGACGTCAATCTCGACCGCCTGCGCTACCTCGACGACATCATGCCGCCGAACGTCGCGACCGTCTTCTGCGACGCCCACACCCTGCGGGATGGGGTTCGCCACGCGGACCTGGTCATCGGAGCCGTGCTGGTCGAGGGAGCGAGAGCGCCGGTCCTCGTCACCGAGGACATGGTCAAGACAATGAAACCGGGGGCGGTGGTCGTGGATGTCTCGATTGACCAGGGCGGATGCGTCGAGACAATCGAGCCGACGACCCACGGCGACCCGATCAGGATAAAGCACGGGGTGGTCCACTACGGGGTGACGAACATGCCCGGCGCCGTCGGGCGCACTTCGACTTACGCGCTCACCAACGCCACGCTGCCATATCTGGTGGAGATAGCGGACAAGGGCTACGAGCGAGCGGCCGCCGAGAACCCGGCCATACGCGCGGGCCTGAACCTGGTCTGCGGCAAGGTCACCAACCAGGCCGTGGCCAAGACCTTCGCCTTGCCTTTTCATCACACCTAATCCAGCCTAAACCCCAGACGCATCCCAACCGATAATAAAAATTGATAACGGGGCCAGAACCGCCGTGTCGCGTTGCCTGCGGAGAGACCGCAGGAGCGGCTGGCCAGGTCGCCGAGGTGGGGAAAACGCCAGGAGAGACACCATGGCCTGGCCCAGGCTCCGTAGTGTCGTTGCGGCGAGAAGTCTTGGCGCAAAGTTCGCCTTCATGGCCAGCCTCGTCATCGCCGCCCTCGCGGGCTTCTATCTCTGGCACGAGAGCAGCACTGCGCGCCGCCGGGTCCAGCGCGAACTGGCCGAACAGGCCATGCTCGCCCTCCAGTTCGACCTCGCCATCCGGGCCTACGTGGCAGAAACCATAAGACCCGAACTCCAAAAGCGACTCGGCCACGACACCTTCGTCCCAGAACTGATGTCCACCTCCTTCGTCGCCAGGAGCATCTTCCAAAAGGTTCGCTCGGCCTTCCCCGGCACCATCATCAAGTTCTCTTCCGACAATCCCCGAAACTCCGCTAACGAGGCCGGCCCCGAAGAGCAGAAGCTGCTCGAGTTGTTCAGGAGGAACCCCGGACTCGAGCGATGGGAAGGCACCGTGACACTGGGCGGTCGCTCCTACTACGCCCTCGCTGCGCCGCGTCGCACGAAGCAATCTTGCCTGCGGTGCCACGGCGACCCGGCAGCGGCTCCGCGCGGCCTCCTCGAGCGCTACGGCGACAAGGCCGGATTCGGATGCAAGGTTGGCGAGGTGGCGGCGCTAGACCTCGTGGCTATCCCTCTCTCTTCGCGGGATGCCGCGGCGGCGGCCGAGTTCCGACGCGGCGCCTTTCAGGCCCTCGGCGCCATCGTCCTCTCTTCCATCGCCATCTTCGTTGCTTTCCGATGGCTCGTCTCCTCACGACTCAGCCGAATGGCCAGAGCGCTCAGAGGCGCCGGTGACATCGCACCGGGACAACCCGTCCCGACCCTCCCCGTGTGGAGCAACGACGAGATCGGCCAGGTGGCCGCGGCCTTCAACGCTCTCGCCGTCAGAATGCGGGACCTCCACGACACTCTCGAGGAGCGGGTCGCAGAACGGACGGCAGAGCTCGAGGGAAAGAAGATCACACTGGAGGCAGTTGAGAGGAAACTAATGAGCGAGGCGGCGCGACTGTCCGCAATGATCTCCGGGATGGAGGAGGGGGTCATCTTTGCCGACGCCAGTGACGTCATCGTCGAGGTCAACGACTTCTTCTGTCGTTTCGTCGGGGTTGAGCGAGAGCGCATCCTGGGCAAGCGCATCGAGGACTTCCACCGTGGCAAAACCCTCGAGGGCATCCTTGGCCACCTGGCCCGCTTCCGCAACGAACCCGGCTCTCCACAGGTGGTCATCCAGCGCGAAGTGGCAGGCGCCGAGGTCATGCTCCGCGTCCAACCCATCTATCGCGATGGCACCTACGACGGAGTGCTCCTGAACGTCATTGACGTCACCGAGTTTGTCAGGGCGCGCCGCGAACTCGAGGCGCTCAACTCCCAACTCGAGGAGGCCATCGAGCGGGCGAACCGCCTGGCCGAGGAAGCCCACAGCGCCAGCGAGGCCAAGAGCCAGTTCCTCGCCAGGATGAGCCACGAGATTAGAACCCCGATGAACGGGGTGCTGGGCATGGCGAGCCTCCTGCTCAACACCCCCCTCACCCCCGAACAACTCGACTACGCGCACACCATAAAGAATAGCGCCGAGGCACTCCTGACCATCATCAACGACATCCTCGACTTCTCGAGGGCCGAGGCTGGCCAGCTCGAACTCGAGACGATCGAGTTCGACCTCCGCACCACCATCGAGGACACTGCCGAACTCCTCGCCCCCCAAGCGCAGGAGAAGGGCCTGGAGGTCAACTTGGTCATCGAGCCGGACGTCCCCGACGCAGTGATTGGCGATCCTGGCCGGCTGCGACAAGTCCTCACCAACCTCCTCGGAAACGCCATCAAGTTCACCGAGGAAGGCGAGGTGACCCTCGGGGTCGAAAAGTTGAAAGAGAACGATACCAACGTAACGCTCCGCATGGAGGTTCAGGACACCGGAGTCGGCATCGCGCCAGAAAAACTCGAAACCATCTTCGATGAGTTCACACAGGCCGACCCCTCGACCAGTCGCAAGTACGGCGGCACCGGCCTCGGGCTTGCCATAGCAAAGCGCCTGGTCGAGAAGATGGGCGGAACCATCGGGGTCGAGAGCGAGCCGGGAAAAGGCTCCACCTTCCGCTTCACCGCTACCTTCGAGAAGCAACCCCAGTCCCGCGCCCGCGTGATCGAGCCGTTGGCCGGACTTCGTGGCAAAAAGGTCCTCGTGGTGGACGACAACGCGACGAACCGCAAGGTTCTCGCCGCGATGCTCGACGCCTGGAAGTGTCGTCACGCCGAGGCCCCCGACGCGGCCACCGCCATTGCGGCCCTGCGCGAGGCGGCCGAGGCCGGCGACCCATTCCACGTCGCCGTTCTCGACATGGCACTCCCCGACAGCAGCGGCGAGGCCCTGGGCATTGAGATAAAGGCTGACCCGAAACTCGAGGACACCATCCTCGTGATGATGACCTCCGTGGGCCAGCGCGGCGACGCCGCACGCCTCGAGAAGGAAGGCTTCGCCGCATACCTGACAAAACCTGTTCGCCAATCTCAGTTCTACGACTGCCTGGCCACCGTCCTCGGACGAAGGCAGCCGCCAGCCGGCCCGCGCCGCAGGAGCATCGTCACCAGACATTCCCTCTCCGAAGACCAGCGTCGCCGCGCACGGATTCTCGTCGTCGAGGACAACCCAACGAACCAGAAGGTCGTCGTCGCGATACTCAAGAAACTCGGCTATCGCCCCGACCTAGCCAGAGACGGCCAGCAGGCCATCGAGGCGCTTCGACGCCAGGACTACCACCTGGTCCTCATGGACTGCCAGATGCCCGAACTCGACGGCTACGAGGCCACGAGGATGATCCGCAGCGGCGCCGCAGAGGTTATCAATCCGCGGGTGCCAATCGTCGCCATGACCGCCCACGCCATGGCAGGCGAGCGCGAGAAGTGTCTGGCCGCAGGCATGGACGACTACGTCTCCAAACCCATTGACCCCCAGGCGCTCGCCGACGCCATCGCGCGCTGGCTCAATGCCTCAAACCAGAACCCTGAGCCAGAGCCTGTTCCTCAAAGCCAGACCGACTCGCGCGAGGAAGCCCCCCCCGTGGACCGCAAGGCCCTCGTCGAGAAACTCCTCGGGGATGAGAGCCTAGCCGACGAGATACTCATCGGCTTTCTCGCCGACGCGCGCGGCCAGATCACCGCAATGCGCGAGACGCTCCTCGCCGGCGACCTCCCGGCGCTCGCCAAGAAAGCCCACACACTGAAGGGCGGCGCAGGAAACGTCTGCGCGCTGCCACTGCACCGAGCCGCACGGCGACTCGAGGAGGCCGCCAAGAACAACGACACCGCGGCTGCCAGGGCCGCCCTCGAGAAAGTCCGCGAGGAATTCAACTGCCTCGAGAAGCAACTGGGGCAAACCACAAGGGCCGGGCAATGAAAGTACTCATCGCCGACGACGACCCAACGACAAGGCACATGCTCTGTAGCCTCGCCGAAAAATGGGGCTACGAGCCAACGCAGGCAGGCGACGGCTACAGCGCGTGGGCTAACCTCCGGTCGCCCAAACCACCACGCGTCGTGATCCTCGACTGGCAAATGCCAGGCCTCGACGGCCCGAGCCTCTGTAGGGAACTGCGCCTGCGACACGCCAGCAGCCTCCCATACACCTACGTCATCTTCCTCACGGCGCGCCAGGACAAGCGGGACGTGGTGACCGCCCTCGATGCAGGTGCCGACGACTACCTCGTCAAGCCATTCGACAGCCGCGAACTCGAGGCACGCCTCAGGGCCGGCCGCCGAATCATCGAACTCCAGGACGAACTCCTCGAGGCCAAGGACCAGATCGAAAGACTCTCGCTCACGGACCCCGTCACCGAAACCCTGAATCGCCGAGGCATAATGGCGGAACTCGCGCGTCGGCTCGCCGACGCCATGATTGATGCCACACCCCTCTGTGCTCTGCTCATTGACTTCGATCGTTTCAAGCGGATAAACGACCTCCTGGGCCACGCCGCCGGGGACGCCGCGCTGAGAGCCGCGGCTAAACGACTCCAAGCAACCATTCACCCGCCAGGAGCAGTGGGCAGATTCGGCGGCGACGAGTTTCTCGTCATCTTCCCACAGACCCCTCCCGGGGAGGCCATAATCGCCGCCGACGCCGTCCTCGAGACCGTCGCCCAGACGGAACTGAACACCCACGAGGCTTGCCCGGCCCTCTCTGCCTCCGGCGGTCTGGCCACCTGGGACCGCTCGGAGACCCTGGATGGCCTGCTGGCCCGGGCCGATGCGGCACTCTACCAGGCCAAGGCCGCGGGGCGCTCCCGGCTGGCCGTGGCACAACAGGCCCACAACCAAACCCCGCTCGTGAAAGGCAACCGAAAATGAAAGCGCTAATCGCTGAGGACGACTCGACGTCGCTGAAAATCCTACGCACCATCCTCGCCAAGTGGGGCTTCCAGGTCGTCACTGCCTCCGATGGCAACAAGGCGCTCGCGGCCCTCTCCTGTCCCGACCCTCCACGAATCGCACTCCTGGACTGGATGATGCCCGGGATGGACGGGATCGATGTCTGTCGCCGTGTCAAGGCACTTCAGACCGACACCCCGCCCTACATCGTCATGCTCACCGCGCGAGAGGCCAAGGAGGACCTGGCCGCCGCCCTCGAAGCAGGAGCCGACGACTACGTCACGAAGCCGTTCGACCCCCGCGAACTCCGAGCCCGACTGGCCGTCGGACGCCGAGTGGTCGAACTCCAGGAAGCCCTCGCGCAAA
>CAYYCI010000101.1:0-9666 GCA_964470215.1 uncultured Planctomycetota bacterium | reverse complement strand
GCACTGGTCCGAACCCCCAGGGACGAGACAAATTGAGGAGGTAGAGAGATGTCGCTTCACAGGAGCCTCGTCGCCAAGACCGCGCTGAAACGCCACCGCAACGTCCTCACCCGCGCCGAGCGCATCCAAAGGCTCGAGGACGAGGGTAAATGGGAGAGGGGGGAATCGGTCTTCGGCCTCCCGAAGGTCCGCCTCCGCAAGGTGAAGGCCGGCGGCAAACACCACGCCAAGCCCACCAAGGCCAAAGAGGAGGAAGCGCCCCAGGTCGCCGAAGGCCCTTCCGAATAAGCGCGGGTCGTGAGCCTCTCCCGCCGAGCGGCCAAGGCCCCTGAGCCCTGGCAGTTAGGAGGTGCGGAAATGGTGGCGCGCCTCGCTATTGTGTTGCTCGCCTTTGCGGCGAGCGCCGGCGCCGCGACGACCGCACGGGCCACTTTCGGCGGGCGGCGCGCCGGCGGCGGCGGGGTTCATCTGTCCTACTCCCGCAGAACGTCCCATTCCCACTTCAGCATCACATACTCGAGCGGCTGGTGGGGCGGCTACTGTGGGAGCCGCATCCTGTTGCCGGGCGCCTTTGCCTCGACCGGCTGGTGCGCCTGGGCACCCGGCGGGGTTCTTCTTTATCGGGGCTGGGCGCCGCGCTCGCCCCGTTTCGCCAGGTGGTATCCGCCACACGTGGGCTTCGGCCCATTCGAGCACGTTGATGCCGTGGTGTTCACCGGCCCGCCAGCGGGCGCGGTTTTCGGCTATCGCGCGCCGAAGAGTCCCCGGCGACAAACCAGGCGAGAGCTCCCGCAGCCCGACCTGGACCGGCTCCCGGCGGCGAAACTCATAGACCTCGGAGACGAACTTTTCGGGAAGGGCGAGTACCGTCGCGCGGTGGACTGCTACCGCGCGGCCGTCAAGAAGGCCCCTGACGATCCCACCGCCGCCTTCGCACTGGGCCACGGGCTGTTCGCCGTAGGCTCCTTCCGGGAAGCGGCGCGGGAACTGCGCCGCGCCGTGCGGCTTTTCCCCGACATCGTGGCGGTGCCCATGCGGCGCCGCGATTTCTACGGCGACCCGAAGGACCTCGAGGCCCAACTGGCCCGGCTGGCCGCCTACGTCGCCCGACACCCCGAGGACGCCCAGGCTCGATTCTTGCTCGCCTACAACTACTTCTTCTCGGATCGCCGGTCGGAAGCCAGGGAACATTTCGCCGCGCTCGGCCCGCGAGACCTCGAGGCGGCCATTTTTCTGCGCAGCCTGCGGGCGGGCCGTTGAAGCGGCGTGGCTGGCATCAGGACGCGCCCGGGGATATCCTAATAGAGCATGGCCAAAGCGCCAACGTGGCGCGCTCGCGCCCCACGACCCCGGCGAGCCAGGGAAGGCCAAAGTGGCTCTCATCACCAATAGGCGCGAACGGGGTAGCATACGCCTGGTGGCGATCCTGGCCGTCCTGGCCACCCTGGCGCTCTTTGTCGCGGTGGTCCTTCTGGCGGTCAGGACAGGGCGGCTGCGCTGGCTCTTCGAAGCCCCGGCCGAGCGCGCCAGAGTGCTCGCCAAACTCCGCCGCTACGATGAGGCTCTGGAGCTCTACCAACGCGCCAGGCAACAGCGCCCAAACGACCCGGTGATCCTTCGCGGCATCGCCGCTTGCTACAAGGGCAAGGGAAAACTCGCTGAGGCCTACGTCTGGGCCGAGCGCGCCGCGCAGTTCGACCAAACCCCCAGGGCACATCTGCTGGCCGCCGAGATAGCCCTGCTGGCCGCAGGGACCTGGGACCCAATCTCCCCACAGAAGGCGGCCTCGGAGAAACAGTCGGAGGTCTGGCTGGCCAAGGCCGAAGACCACGCGCGGGGCGGGCTCTCGGTTGACCCTCGCTTCGGCCCCTGCTTTCGGGTCCTGGCCGAGGCCGAGGCGCGCCGTGGCCATCTCGATAAGGCCGTTGCTCACATCCAGGAGGCCATCGGCGTGGACCCCGACTCGCGGGCCACGCGCCTGCTCGCCGCAACGCTCTTCGTGATGAAGGGCGACTACGCGAGCGCCCTGGGCCACACCACACACCTGCTCGCCATCCTGGGCAAGTCGCCCTCACTCCCTCCCTCCGACAGGGCCGCCTACCTGCGCGCCCTCGCGACCGCAGCCACCGCCAACGCGCAACTCGGACGGCTCGACGAGGCGCTCGCCTCCTGGAAGCAGTTCATCGAGAAGGGCGGCGACAAGGCCCTCGGCCACCTCGGAATGGCCGGCTGCCTCCTCGAGAAGGGCGAGTTGGGCGCTGTCGTGGAGGAAGTCGAGGAGGCCCAGAAACACATCCCGCAAGACCGCCCTTTGTGGCTGGCCTACTACCTGAGGGGCCGGGCCTTCTACCAGATGAAGCGCTACGAGGAGGCAGTCAAGCAATTCCGCCGGGCCTCCACACTCATCGAGGAAAACGCCGAGCCCGAGTATTTCCTCGCCCTCGCCCTCTTGAAAACCGGGCAGGCGGACGAGGCGCGCCACCACCTCCTGGCCGCCCTCGAGAAAGAGCCTCGCCTGACCGCCGCTCGAGTGCGGCTCGCCGAGTTGTTCGAGGCCGATGGAAACCTGGACGAGGCTCTCGACTGTCTGCACAAAGGCCTCGAGGAAACGCCAGACGATGTCGCTCTGCTCCGCGCCACGGCCGACATGGCCCTCCGCCACAACCTGGAGCGCGACGCCGAGGATGCCCTCGAGCGTCTTTGCCGCCTTGGGCCGAGCGACCCCGAGCCCGTCGTCCAGCTCGCCGGCCTCTACATCGAGCGGGGCGAGCCGGAGCGTGCGCTGGCCCTTGCGCGCCGAGCGCTCTCTGGAACCCGGCGAGCGGCCAGGCTACAGGCCCTCGCCGCACGGGCGGAAACCCTCCTGGGACGCCTCGACGCCGCGGAGCGACGGCTCCTGCGCGCCATCGCCGACGAGCCAAAGACTGTGGAGTTCTACGAGGAGTTGGCGGAGGTCCGCCTCCGCCGCGGGGACGAGGAGGGCGCCAGAGAGGTCTTCCTTGTTGCGATGAAAAGACTCCACGAGGCCCCCGCGCTCGAGCGAGCCTACGCCAGGTTCCTCGCCACAGCGGGAGAGAATCAATCGGCGCGCCAAGTCCTTCTCTCGATCTTGCGCGACAACCCAAAGGACCTGGCCACCTATCGGGCGCTCATCGAACTTCTCACGCGCGTCGGCGAAACCGACCAGGCTCTCCAACTCGCCGAGCGAGCAGCCGCGGCAATGCCGCGTAGCGTGGAAGCCCACTTGCTCCTTGCCCACACTCGCCGTCGGTGTGGCCTCTGGGGCATGTTTATTGCAGCGCTCGATTATGTGGCCGAACAACTCGACCCGGAGAACTTTGCCACCTACCAGCGCCTGGCCGCACACGTCCACGAGGGCCACTACGAGGCGGCGGCAGTGGTCGGACGCAAGGCACTCCAGAGATATCCGCTCCGGCGCCGCCAAATCGCGCTCGACCTCGGAATCGCCGACTTCTTCGCCGGGCGGAGCGAGCCGGCCATCGAGGCCGTGCGGGCGCTCGTTACGGCCGACCACACGGACTGTGAGGCGGGTTTCGCACTCTCGCTTATGGAACTGGCCGCCGGAGCCCAAAGCCTCACGACCCCCGCCTACCGCGAGTTCACCCTCCCGAGTGTCGCCCTCGACGCCTGGACCGACCTGCTGGAGCTGAACCGCCGCGTGCCGGAAAAAGCGCGCCTGGTAGCGAAGGCCCTCCTCAAAGCAAAGGTCTATCAAGGCGCCGGCTGGCCCGATGTGGCCGCCGATGAACTCGACCAGGCGCTAAGGGTTGCACCACAGTGCCTTATGGTCTCGTATCTGGTGCCCCTGCTCCGGGGGCGAGCAGGCCAACAAGAAAAAGCCATAGCCGCCGCACGGCGAGCGGTCGCGGCGCGGCCCGCCTGTCGCCAACTTCACCTAATGCTCGCCGACCTTCTGGCAGGAGCAGGGAGGCTCGGGGAAGCCGCCGCCGAATACCAGGCGTTTCTGAAGAGCGCCGCTAGCGGCCAGGAAGAAGCGCTGACGAAACTGGCGCTGATCGAGTCGGCCCGAGGCGACCTCGCTGCCGCCGCGGTCTCCTGGCGTCGGCTCTTCAGGGGCGACCCCAGGCTCATGCCCGCGTGCAACAACCTCGCCTGGCTCCTTGCCGAGAGCCCGGCCGCCGACCTCAAGGAAGCTCTCGACCCCGCCACGAACGCCCTCGCGGCCGAGCGCGATAATCCCGCCGTCCTCGACACGGTCGGCTGGCTCCATTACCTGAGGGTCCGCGAGGGCCTGCCCCACGACCGACGCAGCGAACTGCGCAAGGCCCTCGACCTGCTCGCCGAGGCGCTCGAGAAGGCGCCGCATCGCGCCCTCTACCACTACCACCTGGGCATGGCTTTGGCACTCGCGGGCCAGGGCCGACGGGCGGAGAAGGAATTGCGCGAAGCCCTCGCGCTCGACCCCGACGGCCCATTCGCTGACCACGCCGCGATCGCAATCGAGTCGCTTCGCTGGACGGAGGAATGACCGTGTGCCGCCCGGCGCTTGTTCCGCGCCTTCTCGCCCTCGCCGCCTGTGCACTGGGGACGGCCTACGCCGACCACATCATCCGTTGGCCTGGCTCGCAGGCCTCCGGCCCCCAGGGCCTTTTCTCGGCCTGGCAGGCCGACCAGGGCAAGGTCCGCGAGGCAATCCGCAGCCAACAACTCCGTCGCGACCGCGATTTCCTCTCTCGCCTGCGACGACGGGTCCACGCCGACCCGACCAGGCTCGACGGGAGGCTGGCGCTCGCCCACGCCCTGTGGCGGAGTGGGCGCGTCGGCGAAGCCATCGCCCAGTTCCGCATCGCATTGACCCTCCACCCCGCCTCGATTCCGGGGCGTGTTGCTCTCGCCTCGCTCTACCGTCGTTGCGAGCGCCTCGAGGCGGCCGTGGAGCAGCTGCGCGAACTAGTGATGTTCCACCCGACGAGGCGGCGCGCGCGGCTTGAACTCGCCAGCGCGCTCGTCGAGTTCGGACGCCGCGACGAGGCCATCTCGACCCTCCGCGAGTTCGTCTCCATCGCCCCTGACGATCCCGAGGCGGCCGCCGCTCTCGCGACGCTCCTGATCAGCGCGGGTCAAGCCGACCAGGCGCGGTTGGAACTCGAACGCGCGGCCAAGGCCGACCCGAAGGCTCCAGAGCCGCGGCTCCTCCTGGCTCGCGTGCTGGCCCGCCAGGGCAAGGCCCAGGAAGCGCGCCAGGCCCTGAGCGAACTTGTTTCCGGGGGCTATGCCCGCGCGCGCCTCGACCTGGCGCTCCTCGAGCTCCGCAACGGCCGCCTCGACCAGGCACAGGAGGCACTCGGCCCTGCACCAAAGAAAGGCCAAGAACTCTTGTCCCTGGCTGCGGGGCTCGTGGCCCTGGCGCGCGGCGACCATGACAAGGCCCTCGCCATCGTCAACGACCTACGGGAGCGAGCCGGCCCACAGACCATTGCCCCGCTCTTGCTCGACATCTGGCTGAGCAAGGGCGACCGGGCCGGCATCCAGGCTGCTTGCGCGTCGTTCGGCGCCCTCGGGGCCGCTCTTCTGCCCGCCTATGAACAGTTCCTGAAGGTCTGCCCGCCGAAGGAGCGGCCTCGATTGGCCCTCCATCTGGCCCTTGCCCACCTGTGCCGCGTTGCCGATTGCCACGACGAGGCGATTGCCGAGGCTCAGGCCGCGCGAAAACTCGTTCCAGGCAACATCCACCTGGGCCGCATGCTCGCTTCCTGCTACCAGGAGGCAGGGCGGCTCGAGGACGAACTGGCCCTGAGGAAAAGACTCGCCGTTGCCAATCCCGACGTGCCGCCACTGGGTGTCGACCTCGCCAGATGCCTTCTCCGCAGGGCCGACTACCAGGGCGCGGCCGAGACTTGCGAAAAGGTCCTCGAGGGCGACCCAAAGAACCTGGAGGCCAGGCTCATGGTCGCTCGCCTGGCCTCACGACGCGGCGACTATCCGGCGGCGGTCCGCAACGCACGGGCCGCGGCCAGCGACCATCCCGACTCGCCCGAGGTCTGGCGATTGTTGGTCTCGACACTCGTTGCCGCTGGCGACCTCGATGGCGCGGCGACACTCGTCCGCCGCCGACCAACCCCCGACCTGCCGCTGATCGTGGGCGCCGCCGGGCCTGCCATCGTTGCGCTCGCCGATGGAAAGCCCCGGGACGCGCTCGCTCGCTGCGCGGGCGGCCTGGAGGCGGTTGCGCTCAGGCCGCTGATTCACTACCTGGCCGGGCTGGCCTGTGAGCGGGAAGGGCGCCTGGCGGATGCCCTCTCGCACTTCCTCGACGCGCAGTGGCTCTGGCGCGATCAACTGGCCGCCAGCCTCGCCGTGGCCCGCGTGGCCGGACGGCTGGGCCGCCACGATGTGGCGGCCACAGCCTTGCGCCAGACTGTGGCCATGGCGCCCGGGCGGCTGGACCTTCGGCTCGCACTCGCGGACGCACTCACCCGCGCCGGGAGGGCCGAGGAGGCTCTCGAGGTCCTTCACGCCATCGAAACCCACGACGAGAAAAGCAGGCTCGAGTTGGCCGTTGCGCGGGCGCGAGCGCTCCTGGGAGCGGGGCGACTCGACGATGCTCTCGAACTCGCCGACCGCGTCCTGGCCGGCGCGCCCTCGATGCGCGACGCTCTGGGCGTTGCCCTGGAGGCTGCCCGACGCCTGGGAGCAACCCAGCGCGCACTCCAACTCCTCAGGCGGGTCCACGAGTTAGTCCCCGACGCCCCTGGCGGGGGCGACCTGGCCCTTCTCCTCGTCCTTTCCGAGCGACCTAGAGATGCACTCGCACGACTAGAGCGTGAGGTGCGGGTTGAAAAGCCACCAACCGTGCGGGCGCGTCTTGCGCGGATAGCCGCCGTCGCCACTCTGGTCGCGGGGAAGAGGGAGGAAGCGGCTGAACTCGCCAGGCGCCTCCAGAAGGCGCGGCCAACGGACGCCGCCGGCTCCCCGCTGGTTGCGCTGGTGGCCGCGGCGGCGGGAGCCGATCGCACCTGGAAGGGAGAACTGGAGCGTTTGCGGCGCAGCGCACCCTGGCAGGCCAAGTGGTTGCGTTCGGCTGTGGCGAGCAAGCGCCTTGACACCGAGACGGCCCGGCTGGCCGCGGCGGGCCTTCTGGCCTTCAGCGAGGGCTGGTTCGGGCGCGCGGGCGGACTTCTCGAGCGCGCGCTGGGCCGTCAGCCCGAGGTGCCTTTCCTCCTCGCGTGGGCGTCGCGCGCTCGCGCCCGCGCGGGCGAGCTGACGAAGGCAATCGCGCTCGCCCGAAAACTCGTCGCCAAGGACCCCGAGGAGCCCCACGCCAAACTCCTCCTGGGCAGTTTCCTCGAGGCTGCTGGCAAGAAGGACGAGGCCTGTGAACATTATTGGAGCGCTATCCCGGGCCTCAGGGTCAGCGACAGCGGCATGGCGCTCGCTGCGGCTCAGTGCCTCGAGCGGCAAGGCCAGGTTCCCCAGGCCATCGAGACCTACCGGCGGATTCTCGAGCTCGGCCCGAAAAACCCCGTGGTCTGCAACAACCTGGCGTGGCTCTACGCACAGCACAGGCCGGAAAAACTCCGCGAGGCCGAGAAGCTGGCCGCCGCCGCGGTGGCGGCACTCCCCGACACAGCCTCGTTCCACGACACCCTCGGGTGGCTGCGATTTCTCTTGAAGGACTACCAGGGTGCTCGGGCCGAAATCCTCGAGGCCCTTGCCAGAAGACCGACGCGCGGCGTATACTTCTATCACCTGGGGATGGTGGAGTTCGCCGCGGGCCGGCGGAGTGCGGCTGAGCGCGCGCTGCGCCTGGCGCTGAAATTGGAGCCGGAGATGCCTCAAGCCGAGACGGCGCGAGCGACCCTGAAGGTCATCGAGGATGCCAAACTGCCGGGCAGTTGACGTGATGGCACGAGCAATGCTGAGCCGTCTGGGACGCCTGCGCGAGTTCCTCGTCTCCGGCCTCTGGGAGGAAATCCAGACCCAGGGCCGACTGTGGCGGGCCGGCCTGGCGGTCGTGCGGGTCGGGAACCTGGCGGTTCGCGGGTTTCTTGCCGACCGCTGCCTGCTCCACGCCACCGCCCTCGCCTATGCCACCATGCTCTCGCTCGTCCCCCTCCTGGCCTTCGCGTTCGCCGTGGCGAAGGGCTTCGGCATCCAGGAACAGATCAAGCCCGTCGTCGAAAACTGGCTCGTGGCCAACCAGAAACAGGTCGGCGAGGAGATAGTCAAGTTCATAAACAACACCCTCGAGTACGTCCGCGCCACGCGCATGAGCATCTTCGGCGCCATTGCCCTCCTCCTGTTGGTCTGGACGGTCATCAAGGTCCTTGGAACCATCGAGCGCAGTTTCAACCAGATATGGGGAGTTCAGCGCAGCCGGACCCTGGTGAGGAAGTTCACGGACTATATAAGCGTGCTGGTCGTCAGCCCGATGCTCCTGCTGGCGGGGATGAGCGCCACCGCGGCGCTCAAGGGCAGCGAACTGGCCCGCGCCACTCTCGCCGCTCTCTCCCTCGGCAGCCTCATCGAGTTCGTCCTGACCTATGTGACGACCTGGGTCGCGCTGATGGCCGCCTATCTGTTCATGCCGAACACCCGCGTCCGACTGCGTGCCGGCCTGGCGGGAGGCGTGGTGGCCGGGTCGCTGTGGCAACTGGCTTTCTGGCTCTACACGACCGTTCAGTTTGGGGTGGCGCGCTACAACGCCATCTACGGCACTTTCGCCGCACTCCCAATCTTCATGATATGGCTCTACCTCAGTTGGGTGATCGTGCTCTTCGGGGCCGAGATCGCCTGGGCCACCCAGAACCTCGGCCGCTGGTGGGAGGAACAGCGGAGCGCGGGGGTCAGTTTTGCTGCCAAGGAGGAACTCGCCGTCAGGCTAATGATCGTCCTGGCCGCCAGATTCCACCGCAACGGCCAGGCCCTGAGCCTCGAGGAACTCTCCGAGCGCGTCAAGGCCCCCGCCAGGCTCATCGCTGAGGTCCTCGCACCCCTGGTCGAGGCAGGCCTGTGTGTGGAGGTGGTCTCGAGGGACACCGCGCGCTATCAACCGGGCCGGGCGCTCGACACCATCACACCGGCCGACGTCGTCGCGGCCATGCGCAATCGCGGCGAGGGCCTCACGCTGAGGGAGGACAGCCCCGAAGGCCAGCTTGCGACCCAACTCTGGCGTTCCGCCGCCGAGGCCGAGAGCCGCGCACTGGCCGGCGCGAACTTCCGCGAAATCGCCATCCGCGTCAACACCCAGCAGCCCCCCGACACTACCACATGACGAAGGCGACGAGCCAACGGCTCGCCGCCCTGGAGCGGGTAATGGGACTCGAACCCACGACAGCCAGCTTGGGAAGCTGGTGCTCTACCAACTGAGCTATACCCGCTTGTCCGCATGATAAGATAACCACCCTCGTCCCACTTGTCAAGACCGCACCCGAGAATTGCTCCAGGTCATGGGGCTCTCCGCAGCCCCGAGAAGGCGGCCCGGTCTACCTCGCGGCCGGCCTCGGGCTTCCTGCATAGTCTCACGCTTTCCGCGCCGCTTCTCTGATTCTGGCGGCACATCTATGAGGAAACCCGGGATGGCAGCGCGCCGGGGCGTGTGGGCTTTGGCACGCTTTTTGCACCGCAAACAATTGCCAGGCGAGAAGGAAAAGAATGCCCTGGCTGGCTGCCAACCCCGACCCG
>CAYYCI010000100.1:0-9680 GCA_964470215.1 uncultured Planctomycetota bacterium | reverse complement strand
GGCGGCGGAGTTCGTGGAGGAGTTCGTGGACTTTCTTGGTTTCGGGGACGAAGTAGGGTTTCTGGGCGACGTCGCGGGCTCTGTGGCCGGAGCTCTCGGGGATGGCCAGGAGGTCCTTGACGTGGACGATTCCCACGATGTTGTCGCGGGTTCCCTCGAAGACGGGGATTCGTGAGAAGCCGCAGCGGTTGGCGAGCGTGCGCAGTTCGTCGAGGGACGCGCCTGCCTCGATGCACACCATGTCGGTCCTGGGGGTCATGATGGCTGCGACCTCGACGTCGCGGAGTTCGAAGATCGAGGCGATCATCTCGCGTTCTTCTTCCTCGATCGAGCCGTTTTTCTCGCCCTCGGAGACGACCGAGCGGATCTCGTCGCTGAGTTCCGGCGGTCCGGCGGCCTCCATGGGCACCCCGGCCAGGCGGCCGACCACGGTGTTGACAAGCCCGAGCGCGGCGTTCAGGGGCCAGGTGGCCACGGCGAGGTAGCCGAGGGCGGGGAAGACGCGGTGGAGCCACTTGTCGGCGATGCCCTGGCCGAACGCCCGGGGCACCACCTCGCCGAGCAGAAGGATGAAGAGGAGCGAATAGGCAGCGGTGAGGAGCAGAGCGGCGGCGGTGGTGCTGTGGCGGCAGAAATGCCCGGCGAGAAGCACGACGAAGAGGATGTTGGCGAAGGAGTTGAGGACGAAGCAGGCCAGTTGGTAGTCGCGGCGGCGGTCAATGTGGCGCCGCACCCGTTCCCGCTCGGCGTCGGACCGACACAGGTCGTCGAGTCCCGAACGGGAGAAGTGGGCGAGGGCGCTATCGGTTATCGAGAAGAAAACAGAAGCCAGGAAGCAGATGGCCATACCGACGAGTGACGCCGGTTCCAACGTGGTTACCTCCAAAAGGGTCAGGTCGGAGGGGCCTGGGGCGCCAGCCCGGCCCGCTCGAGCGCGGCTCTCTCCGCGCGGCGCATGCGCCGTCGGTCGGCGGTGTCTTGGTCATCGTAGCCCAGGAGGTGCAAGAGGCCGTGGGCCACGTAGAGGGCGAGCTCGCTGTGCGGTGGGAGGTTGCGCCTTCGGGCCTCGGCGATTGCTCGCTCGGCCGAGACGACCACCTCGCCGAGCAGCGGCTCCTCCCCCGTGGCGAAGTCGTCCTCGAGTGGGAACGCGAGGACGTCGGTGGGCTCGTCGCGGCCGAGGTACTGGGCGTTGAGCCTTTTTATCTCCTCGTCGTCCACCACGCAGATGCTCACCCCCGCCCGCCGTCCGTGGTCGGCGAGGATTTGGCGGCAAAGGGAACGGATGGCCTTCCGGCCCAGCGGGAGGAGTTTCTGGCGGTTGGCGATCTCGATTCTCATCGCCTCTGGGGGTTCTCTCTTGGTCAACCGCCCGGGAGCCTTGCCATGAGGCCCTTGGCCTTCTGGACGAGGGACGGGACGCCGAAGTCGTTGATGATTTTCTGGTAGATTTTCCGGGCTTCGGCGGTCTTGCCCTCTTTGGCGAGGCGCTGGGCTTTGGTGACCAGTTTCGTGTATTGCTCGCGGGCGTCGCGGATGATCATGGTGGTCTGGGTCTCGTGGTTTTGGACTGCATCGTCGCGAAGGAAATCCACGCTCTGGTACTTCGCGCGGTAGGCGTCCCAGGCGGCCAGGGCCGCCTTGTAGAGGTGTTGTGGCTTATACTTCTGTTGGAAGTCGCGGCAGAGCGTGTTGGTGTCTATCTCCATTTGCTTGCGCTGGACCAGGCGAGGGAGCGCCTGGATTTTGCGAAAGAGGTAGTCGCGCGTCCTCGGCGAGTCCTTGAACTCTTCCATGAGGGCCTGATAACGGGGAACCCACCTGGTGAGGTGGAGTTTCCCGCCTCTCTCCAGGAGGGTTGCGACCTCGCGGTTGAACGCCTCGTCAACTGCCTTGACCTTTTTCATGGCCTGAGCATAGCGGCTGTAGGCCCTTATCTCGTTGTCGAACTGTCTGAGGGTGTCGGCGAGTTGGGCTGCGTTGTTGCCGGCCAGCACCCCCTTGGGATGACCGGGGTGCTTGCGATGGAATGCGGCGTAGAGGGCGCGAGCGTTCTCGAGGTGGGCTCGGGCGGCTCGTGCGGTCGCGTCGCTGGGGTTCTCGATGAACGCGTCGCGGGCCTTCCTGAACATCTCGATGCTGCGCTGTGCGGAAGCGTTCACTTGCGCGAACTCTTTCTCTGCCCCGCCGCGGCTGACCAGCAAGAGGACCACGGCCGCGACGAATGCCGCGGCTGCCGCCCCTCCACCGATCATGAGGGCCATGGCGCCGCGCTTCTCGCGGCGCTGGCGCTGGCGTGCGCGTTCGGTGGCGTTCCGGGCGCGTTCCTCGGCCTGCTCGCGGGCAGCGAGGAGTTCGCGCATGGCCTGCGCCGCGCCCTCGACGCTCGAGAACCGCTCCCCCTCGACGCCGAGGAGCCGGCCGACCAGAGCGGCGATGTCGCGTCGGGTGCCGAGGGCCACGGTCTTTATCGGTGGCAACGAGGCGGCCGCATCGGAACCGGGGTCGAGCGCCGCCGCGAGGTCAGGGACACGTCCGCCGGTGAGCATCGCGTAGAGGACGACCCCGATGCCTCGCACGATGTAGTCGGTGGCCAGGGTTCGCTGGTCTTCGGGCGCGACGACCGGCGGCAGGACCTTCGACTCGCCCCTCGGGGTGAGGACGATGAGTTCAGGGGCTATTCTCCAGCCGCTCAGGGCCTTGTTCTTGACGTGGGCGAAGGCTTCGGCGAGCGCGATTGCCACGCGGAGCGCGTCGGCCGAGGGCACACGCTCGCGCGAACGGAACAGGTCGGCCAGGGTCCTCCCCTCGACCAGCTCGAGGGTGGCGAAATGCATGGCGCCCGACGAACTAACGTCGTAGATGCCCGCGATGCTCGCGTGGTGGAGTTGTGCGGCGCTCTTGGCCGTGCGGTAGAAGGCTTCGATGGTGGCCTGGTCGGCGTCCTGCTCGAGGAGCCTGAGCGCGACCTCGCGTCCCATTGCCGGCTGGCGAGCCTTGTAGGTCACACACCCCTGGCCCGAGCCCACCCGTTCGAGGATTTCGTAGCCGGCAAACTTCCTGCCGACGAGCGGGTCGGATGTGCGACGTGGGCTTCGTTGGGGAGAGGGACTCGGCGGGTCGGGGCGTTTGGTCGGTCTTCGGCGTCTGGGACGCGGGGGCATCTGGGCAACGGCCCTCCTTCGAGGGGTTCAGCGGCGGATCGGGAGCGATGGCTCTTTGAACGAGTGGAGGCCGTGAACGGTGCCTTCGAGTTGCGCGGATGCCGAGCGCGGCTCGAAGCGCACCTCGCCCCTGAGCACCGCTTGGTGGAGCGACGGGATGTCGCCGCAGCCGATCTTCTGGAAGGCGTCCCGAACCCCCTGCATCAAGTACGGAATGAAGGTGTTGAGCGGGCCGCGGTCAACCACGGTGCCGCTGACGCCGTGTGGGACGGGCATTCGGGTCTTCTGGGAGGCGTAGCGTTTCTCGCCGCCCTCGAGTTGGGCCTCGATGGAGCCCATGCCGCGGTAGCGCTTCACCCGCACCCCGTTCTCGTAGAAGTACTCCCCGGGGGCCTCCTCGGTCCCGGCCAGGAGGTAGCCGAGCATGGTCGTGTCGGCACCCAGAGCCAGGGCCTTGCACAGGTGCCCGCTCGAGGATATCCCGCCATCGGCGATGACAGGTATGCCGCGCTCGTGGGCATAGCGCGCGCACTGGTAAACCGCCGAGGCCTGAGCCCGACCGACGGCCGTCGTGACCTGGGTGATGCAGATCGAGCCCGGCCCCATCCCGATCCTCAGGGCGTCGGCGCCCGCGTCTATGAGGTTCTGGCACTGCCGCCGGGTTACCACGTTGCCTGCGATGACCTCGAGGTGGGGATACTCGGTCTTGATGTGTTCGAGCATGCGAACCTGGAAGACCGAGTCGCCCTGGGCCGAGTCGATCACGACCACGTCCACCCCGGCCTTGACGAGTTCGGCGAGGCGCTCGCGGTCCTCGTCGCGGGTGGAAATGGCCGCGCCGACCAGCAACTGCTTGTTCGGGCCCTTGGTCGCCAGCGGGTATTCCTCGTTGGTTCGCAGGTCGTTGCGTGCGACGAGCGAGACCAGGCGTCCCTGGGAATCCACGATGGGCAGTTTGCCCTTCTTGCTCTCGCGCAGGATGCGGTTGGCCTCGGCAAGCGTGATGCCCTCGGGCGCGGTGACCAGGTCCGTGGTCATCACCTCGCGGAGCGGCCGGGAGCGGTCGGGCTCGAAGTCAATGTCGCGGTCCGAAACTATTCCCACCAGACGGCTCTTCAGCGTGCCGTCCTCGGTTATCGGGATGCCCGAAAAGCCCATCTGCTCCTTGATGCGGTCAACGTCGCTGATCCGGTGGTCGGGCGAGAGGACGAGCGGCTCGGTGATGAAGCCGTTCTCGAAGCGCTTGACCCGCCAGACCTCGTGGGCCTGTTCCTCGACACTGTTGTTGTAGTGGATGATCCCGATGCCGCCCAGAAGGGCTATCCCGATGGCCATCCGGCTCTCGGTCACTGTGTCCATCGGCGAGGAGACGATCGGGATGTTCAGATGCACCTTGTTCGTCAGCCGGGTGACGAGGGAGACCTCGTCAATGCCGAACGAACTGTGGCCCGGAAGGATGTTGAAATCGTCGTAGGTCAGGCCGCCGAACTTCTCAAAAAGGCCGTCAACGTCGTAGCCGTCGAGCGTCATGGCAGATTGTCCCGGATGGTCCTCGCCGCTGAGCATCTCTCGACTGCCGCGCATGTTACACTAACCCACCGGCGAAGTCAAACTTCTTGGCCACACGCGCGGGGGGGAGCAACCTTTGAACCTTCCCGGGATGTGGAGTGCCGTGAACGAACTACTGGCGTGCTGGGCGCCTGGGCGTGCGAGGCGGCTCGCCGAAGGCAGGGGACAGACCATTCACTGCGAACGCACGGTCAGGCGGTGGTTGCGAATTCGAGGGTCCCGGCGAGTCATTATCTTGAAGGTGGCCGTCCCCCCGGGAGGAATGACGCGCGGGCTCGTGTAGCCCGAGGCCGTCTTGACAATGTGGCCGCTGCCATCGAGGAACGTTGCCTCGACCAACACGAACGTCAGGGGCTTGCTCGAGGTGTTGGCCACGACGCCGGTGATCTCGAGGAACTCCCCCATCGCTGACACTCGCTGAGAGCGAATGCTGGCGAATGTGGCCACGGCCGGGGCCTTGGGCTCTTCCTTGGGCTTGGTGCCTTTGGGTGTCGGCTGCTCGGGTTTTTGGCCGGCGAGCGCCGCGAGTTGTTCCTGGATCTTCTTCAGTTTCCCCTCGATGCTGTCGAGTTGGAACTCCAGGAGGTCGAGTTTGGTCTGGGCGTTGCGGACCTTTGCCTCGAGGGCCTCGAGGCGCTTCTCGAAACTACGGCTCCGCTTCTCGAGGGATGGGAGGAGGCGGAGCTGTTTGTCCACGTCGTGGAACTTCTCGTCGAGGTCCTCATTCGACCACTCGCCCGCCCAGGCAAACGGAGCCATCACCGTCAGGACCACTGCAAGTGTTAGCATCCGCATCGCATTTCTCCACGAAAGACTCGCGCCAGAAAACTCGCCCAAGATGACTATACCCCCGCACCGGCGAGAAGGCAAGCGAACGGTGGCACATCCCGGCCAAATCCGGCCGAGCGCCGACCGCTGCTTTTTGGTATAATACTGGGCTTCCTGTTGTCGAGGAGTCGCGCATGGCGAAAACCCACAGGGTCACCTTGATCGAAGGGGATGGGGTCGGGCCTGAGATCGCCGCCGTGGCGCGAAAGTGCATCGAGGCCACGGGGGTCGAGATCGAGTGGGACGTCCAACAGGCCGGGGCCGAGGTGGCCGAGAAGACCGGAACCCCCCTGCCGGAGGAAGTGATCGAGTCGATCCGGGAGAACGGCGTGGCGCTCAAGGCTCCCGTGACCACGCCCGTCGGCAAGGGCTTCCGCAGCGTCAACGTCCAACTCCGCCAGACCCTCGACCTCTACGCCTGTGTGCGCCCGTGCAAGACCTACAAGGGCGTCAGGACGCGCTACGAGAACGTTGACCTCGTGGTGATCCGAGAGAACACCGAGGACCTCTATGCGGGGGTGGAGTTCGAGGAGGGAACGGACGCGGCGCGGCAGGTCGTTGATCTCTGCCGACGCCTCCAGCCCAAGCCCATCCGCGAGGATTCCGGGGTTTCGATCAAGCCGATCTCGGTCTTTGGCTCGCGGCGGATCGTCCAGTTCGCCTTCGACTACTCGCGCCGCTTCGGCCGCAAGAAGGTCACGGCCGTCCACAAGGCTAACATAATGAAATACTCCGACGGCCTTTTCCTCGAGGTCGCACGCCAGGTGGCGGAAGAAAACGGAGTGAAGGTCATCCACCACGACGAGGCCCACGTGGCCTACGAGGGCGGCGACGTGGAGTTCGAGGACAGGATCGTGGACAACATGGCCATGCAACTCGTCCAGAAGCCCGAACTCTACGACGTCCTGGTCCTGCCGAATCTCTATGGCGACATCGTCTCGGACCTGTGCGCGGGCCTGGTCGGTGGACTCGGGGTCGCCCCGGGGGCGAACATCGGCGAGAACGCGGCGGTCTTCGAGGCCACCCACGGCTCCGCCCCGAAGTACAAGGGCCTCAACAAGGTCAACCCCACCGCGCTCATTCTCTCCGGGGTGATGATGTTGCGGCATCTCGGCGAGGCCGAGGCGGCCGACAGGCTCGAGCGCGCGGTCGCAGCGGTCATTGCCGAGGGGCGCGAGGTCACCTACGACCTCAAGCCCCACCGCGACGACCCCACCGCCGTCGGGACCCGCGAGATGGGCGAGGCCATCATCCGCCACCTCGAGGCCTAATTGAAAGGGGACGGCCGATGAGCCGACCTAAAGTCGCGGTCTTTGGTGCGGGAAGCGTTGGTGCGACGACCGCTCAACGCATAGTCGAGAAGGAACTGGCCGACGTCGTGCTCGTGGATGTCGTCGAGGGCCTTCCCCAGGGCAAGGCGCTCGACCTCGCACACGCAGCACCGCTCGAGGGCTACGACGCCAGGGTCTGCGGAACGAACAACGCCGCCGATATCGCAGGCTCGGACCTCGTGGTGATAACCGCCGGGGTGGCGCGCAAGCCGGGGATGAGCCGCGACGACCTCCTGGCGACCAACGCGCGGATCGTCGGCGGAATCGCCGACTCTGTCGCAGCCCACGCCCCCGAGGCCGTCGTCATCTGCGTGACGAATCCCCTCGACGTGATGACGTGGCTGACGTGGGAGCGGACAGGCTTCCCGCCCGAGCGGGTCGTGGGCATGGCGGGGGTGCTCGATTCCGCGCGCTTTCGCGCCTTCATCGCCATGGAACTGGGGGTCTCTGTCCGCGATGTCGAGGCGCTCGTCCTCGGCGGCCACGGCGACTCCATGGTCCCCCTCCCGAGCCATGCCACGGTGGGCGGGGTGCCCCTGCCCGCGCTCTTGCCCCGGGAGCGGATAGCGGCGCTGGTCGAGCGGACGCGCAACGCGGGCGCCGAGGTCGTCGGACTGCTCAAGACGGGAAGCGCATTCTACGCCCCATCGGCAGCCGTCGTGGCTATGGCCCAGAGCATCCTGCGCGACGAGCGACGCGTCCTGCCTTCTTGCGTCAGGCTCGACGGGCAGTATGGCCTCGAGGGAGTGTTTGCAGGGGTGCCAGTCGTTCTGGGCGAGGGCGGGGTCGAGATGATCGTCGAGTTGGAGTTGAGCGAGGAGGAATCGGCCGCTCTACGCAAGTCGGCCGAACACGTCCGAGCCACCATGGAGAAACTGAAGCAGATGTGAGGCCGCCATGTGGGAGGAAGCGATAAAGTTCATCAACGCCCACGCCAGTTTCATCATAACGACCCACGTCCACCCCGACGGCGATGCGCTGGGTTCGCAACTCGCTCTCGGGCTCTTCCTCGAGCGGTTAGGCAAGCGAGTGGTCATGCTCAACGACGACCCCGTGCCACGGGTCTATGCCTTCCTGAACCAGGATAGCCGGATCAGGCAGTACGACCCCGTCGGGGGCGAGGCGGCATTGGCCGATTGCCGGGCGGCCATCGTGACCGACGGCGGGGCGCTGGAGCGGGTGGGGAAGATCGGCGAAGCGATCCGACAGCGCGGCCTTCCCACCCTGTGCATTGACCACCACTGGACCAACGGGGGCTTCGCCACCCTGAACGTCATTGTGCCTACGGCGCCTTCCTCGGCGTCGCTTGTCCTTGACCTGATGAAAGCAATGGGCGAGCGGCCAACGCCCCGCGAGGCCGAGGCGCTCTACGTGGGGCTCGCGACCGACACCGGCTGGTTCCGCTTTCCGAACGTCACCGCGGACGCATTCCGCCAGGCTGCCGACCTGGTGGAACTCGGCGCGGACCCCGCCCGCATCTACGAGATGGTTTATGAGAATCTCAGTTGGCCGCGCACCCGCCTGCTCGCGAAGGCGATGGCCACCCTCGAGAGCGACGCCGACGGCCGGATCGCGTTCTTCAAGGTCACCCGCGATATGCTCCGCCAGACCGGCGCGACCGCTGCCGACGTCGAGGGCTTCGTGGACAAGATGCGCGAGTTGGCGGGGGTGGAGGTCATCATGATGTTCCGCGAGCAGGACGACGGGACGACCCGGGTGAGCCTTCGGGCGAAACACGACGCCGACGTCGGCTCGCTGGCGGTCAGGTTCGGGGGCGGGGGCCACCGTCGCGCGGCGGGCATCACCCTTCACGAGCCGCTCGATTCGGCCATTCCAAAAATCCTCGCCGCCGCGCGCCAGACCCTCGCCGAATCGCAAACACGGGGCGAGTCAGACTAACTCGACCATGCGCTCGATGGCGGAGCGTGCCCTCGACGCGACCTCGGGGGCCACGACGACCCGGTGCGCCATGTCCTCCAGCGCCCAGACCATCTTCTCGATGGTATTGAGCTTCATGTCCGGGCAATCGGCCAGCGGGGACGCCTCGATGAAGGTCTTTTCGGGGTCTTGCTTCCTGAGGGGATGGAGTAGCCCGACCTCGGTGCCGATGATGAACTTCGTGGCGGGGTTCTCCCGACAGAACCTGAGCATCCCGGAGGTGCTGCCCACGTGGTCGGCCATCGCCACGACGTCGGCGGTGCACTCCGGGTGGCAGACGAACAGCGCGTCGGGGTGCTCGGCCTTCCGCTCGCGGACGTCGCGGGCGAGGATGCGATGGTGGGTGGGGCAGTAGCCGCCCCAGAGGATCAGGTCGCGGCCAAGTTGTTTGGCCACGTAGTCGCCGAGGCTCTGGTCCGGCACGAAGAGCACCGGGCGGTCCGCCGACACCGAGGCCACCACCTTCGTGGCATTGGCCGAGGTGCAGCAGATGTCGCTCATGGCCTTGATGGCCGCCGAAGAGTTCACGTAGCAGACGACCACGGAGTCAGGATGGTGCTCCTTGGCCAGGGCGAGTTCGCGAGGGGTGATCATGTCAGCCATGGGGCAGCCGGCGTTCGGGTCGGGGATCAGCACGGTCTTGTCCGGGCAGAGGATCGCGGCGGTCTCGGCCATGAAATGGACGCCACAGAAGAGTATGACGTCGGCGTCGGTCTTGGCCGCCTGTTGCGACAGGCCGAGCGAGTCGCCCGTGTAGTCGGCCACGTCCTGGACCTCGCCGCGCTCGTAGTTATGGGCGAGGATCACCGCGTTGCGCTGGCGCTTGAGTTCGAAGAGTCGCTCGACCAGT
>CAYYCI010000099.1:0-9754 GCA_964470215.1 uncultured Planctomycetota bacterium | reverse complement strand
GCGGTCTTCGGTCTGGGGCAATTCGGGCGCTCGCTCGCCGAGGCCCTCACGAGCAAGGGCGTCGAGGTGATCGCATTCGACATCGATCCGGAACTAGTCGAGGACATCAAGGATCGGGTCTCGGTGGCCGTGGTTCTCGACTCGACCGACGAGCGGGCGCTGCGCGCCGTGGGCCTCGAGCAGGTCCGCGAGGCCGTCGTCACCATGGGCACGAGCATCGAGGCCAACATCCTGACCAGCGCCCTGCTGAAGAAACTCGGCGTCCCCAGGGTCCTCGCGCGGGCCAACAGCCCCCTCCACGAGGGAATCCTGAAGGCGGTAGGGGTGGACAAGATAGTGAACGTCGAGCGGGCGATGGGCGAGGCTGTCGCCGCCAGCCTCGCCGTCGGCGATGTCCATCGCTTCTTCACCCTGGCCACCGGCCACAGCCTGGTCGAGGTGGACGTGCCCCCGAGCCTACAGGGCAAGTCCATCCAGGAGGCACGCCTCCGCCAGCGCCACAACATCAACATCGTGGCGATAAAGAAGAAGGTGCCCGACGTTGACGAGCGCGGGCGGCGGACCTTCCGCGAGGCGATAAACCTCGTGCCCAAGCCCGAAGACGTCCTCGAGGAGGGCGACGTGCTGATCCTCGCGGGCGAAGACGACGACATCCAGAGGTTGCTGAAAGAATGAGAATGCGACCGGCCCGTCGGCTCTGGCACTTGTTGTTGCGCAAACCCTGGGCGCTCGCGGCGCTAGTGGCCTGGCAGGCCCTCGTGCTCGTCGCCCTGTTGATTCGCGATGCCGCCCTTCCGGCCACCTGTCCCGCCATGCGGACGTGTGAGGAGATTCTCCTGGCCACCGCGCTGGTGGCCTGTGGGCTGGCCGCCCTGATCGTCTGCCATTTCTACCTCACTGTCCGGGAGGTTCGCAACCGGCTTTTCGCGGGGGAGGTCGAGGCGGCCTACGAGGCGGCGCGGCGCCACGCCGGAATCGCCCTTGGGATCGACCTGGAGAGCGCCTTGCGGCGGCTCCTGGAGTTCGAGGCGCGGCGCGCCGAGCGCGTGGCCACCGCCACGAGACTCGTCGGCCGCATCCTGCGCGAGACCCCGCTGAAGATGTTCATCGCCGACCTGCCGGCCGGCCACATCCGTTTCAGTTCCTCCCTCTGTGAACTGTTCGGCATGACCGACAACCGCTTCGACCTCGACGCCCTGTTGCTCCTCCCCGACAACGAGCCACTCGCCCGGCTCTGGCGCGTGGTTGCCGAGGGCGAGCGGTCGGCCGCCGAGGACACCCTCCAGTTCCATCTCCCTGCCCGCAGGCTCAGCCGCACGGTGCGCCTGAGGCTCCTGGGCGTCCAGGACGACCGTGGGAAGACCGCCTACATCCTCGGCCTTGTCCTCGAGCCTGAGGGCGACAAGCCCTCCGAGCCTGCCGAGTGACAATCCTGAGCGAGTTTTGACGCGCTCTGGGCGCGCGGCTAGAATGTCGCGGCGCAGGAGACCGCGATGAGCCGACCGAGTTGGGACGAGTATTTCATGCGCCTGGCGGTCGACGTTGCCCAGCGCTCGACGTGTCTGCGCCGCAAGGTCGGGGCGCTCCTGGTCAAGAACAAGCACATCCTGGCCACCGGCTACAACGGCGCGCCCACCGGCCTGCCCCACTGCGAGGAAGTCGGCTGTATACGGGAGCAGAAAAACGTCCCTTCAGGCCAGCGCCACGAGTTGTGTCGGGGTCTCCACGCCGAGATGAACGCCCTCCTCCAGGCGGCTCTCCACGGGGTGAGCACCCAGGGCGCCGTGCTCTACACCACGACCTACCCCTGTTCGCTTTGCGCGAAGATGATCATAAACGCCGGGGTCGAGCGTGTGGTGGAAGGGGGCGACTATCCCGACGAGTTGGCTCGCCAACTCCTCGGCGAGGCGGGGATCGAGGTCACCCACTTCCGCCTGCCAGAGGGACAATAGCCCCGCTCAACTGAAATCCCAACCTTTGCGATATTCTCGGCGGATGAACCGGTCGGCCCTGGGGCAGTTGCGCGCCTTGAGGTTCTCGCCGTCCCAGTTGAGTTTCTCGCCTGCGCGGATGGCCACGTTGCCCAGCAGGACGACCTCGGCGAGGTGGGCGCCGTAGAGCGCGAAGTCCGACCCTGCCGGCTTGCCCGTGCGGATGGCGTTGAGCCAGTCGCGTTTGTGGTCGCCAACGCGCGGCAGGAAGGGCTTCGGGGGCGGGAAGTCCTTCATCTTCGACTCCGGCACAAGGCGGGGGCTGGACGTCCCCGCCACCACCAGGGTCGCCTTCTCGCCGAGGAACATCGAGCCGTTGTTCGGGAGTTTTCGCCCTGGTTCCATCCCGGGCGGCGCTGGTGGCATGTTCTGGACCTTCTTGCCCCCTGGGCCGCCCTTGCGACCATCCCACCAGGTGACCGTCACGGGCGGGAGGTCGCCGCGGGCGGGGAACTTGTAGGTGACCGTTGACCAGTTGGGGCCGGTCTCTTCCGAGTTTCCTCCGTGGATGGCCTCGACGCTCTCGGGGTGACCGAGGTCGAGCGCCCAGACCGCGCTGTCCCAGAAGTGGCAGCCCATGTCGCCGAGGGCACACGTGCCGAAGTCCCACCATCCCCGCCACTGGAAGGGGTGCAGGTGGTCGTGGTAGTCGCGGTACGGGGCGGGGCCGACCCACAGGTCCCACTCCAGACCCTTCGGCACTGGCTTCGAGGGGGGCCGCTTCGAGATGCCCTGGGGCCAGATGGGGCGATTGGTCCAGATGTGGACCTGGCGCACCTTGCCGATTGCGCCCGACTTCACCCACTCGACCGTTCTGCGCAGGCCCTCGGAGGCGTGGCCCTCGTGGTCGTGTTGGGTGGCGACCTTGTGTTTGCGGGCGGCGATGGCCAACTGCCGCGCTTCCCACACCGAGTGGGTCAGTGGCTTCTCCGTCGAGACCGCCTTGCCCAACCGGATGGCTAGCATCGAGGCCGGGAAGTGGTGGTGGTCGGGGGTCGAGACCATCACCCCGTCAATTTCCTTGACTTCCTCGAGCATCTTGCGATAGTCCACGTAGGCCCTGGCCTTCGGGTGGTCGCGCTGCGCGCCGGCCAGCCGCCCCCGGTCAACGTCGCAGAGGGCAACGATGGCCGTCCCTGGCAGGCGGGCGAGGTGTTTTCGGTTCCCGCCGCCCATGCCGCCCACGCCGATGATCCCGAGCGAGATGGTGTCGTTGGCGGCATAGGACCGCGCGCTGGCTGCGGGCAGGACCACCAGCGAGGCCCCGGCTGCCACTCTTTTCAAGAACTTCCGTCGCGAAACACCCATCGAGCGTCTCCTATCCGACGAGGAACAACAAGCTGGGAATTGTAGGCGAGCATCGCCGCAATTCAAATCCCGGCGGGCGGTCGTTGCGCCGGCCTCACTCCGCGGCTACAATCCTTTAGCGACCGTGCGAGAGGAGGCGAAACCGTGCGCACCGACCTGGTCCTGACCGTGGCACAGTCGAAGCGGCTGATAGCCAAGGGGGTGGCGCGCTACGAGCCCGTGCGCCGCGCTCTGGCCGAGATGGGGCCGGGCGATATCTTCGTCAAGGGCGCGAACGCCCTCAACTACGGCCTCGGGGTGGCCGGAGTGCTCATCGGCCACCCCACCGGCGGAACCGTCGGCGCCGCGCTCGGAACCATCATCGCAAGGCGTATCCACCTGCTGGTCCCCGTGGGCCTCGAGAAAGAGGTCGGCTGGGAGATAACCGACGCCAGCCAACGCCTGGTCGAAGAAGAAGGCAGCGGACCCTCGCTCTGGCCCCTCCAGGGCGACATCTTCACCGAGATCGAAGCCCTCGAGTGGCTCTTCGGCGTCCAGGCTGTGCCGATTGCCGCGGGCGGGGTGGCGGGGGCCGAGGGCGCCGTGTGGCTGGCGTGCTTCGGCACCCCCGAACAGGTCGAGAAGGTCCAGGCCCTGGCCGAGGAACTCGCCGCGGAGCCACCGTTGGCCACCATCTCCTGAGAGGCAGGTCGCATGCCGACCCGCAAGGGCCGCCGCAAACTCGGGCTGATCAGCCTCGGCTGCGCGAAGAACGAGGTGGATGCCGAACGCATCCTCGGCGCGGCCGCCGAGGCCGGGTGGCTGATCTGTGGCGATCCCCTGGACGCCGACGTGGTGGTGGTCAACACGTGCGCGTTCATCGAGCCGGCCAAGGACGAGTCCCTGGAGGCCATCCGCTCGGCCATCGCGCTCAAGGAGGCGGGGGCCTGCCGGGCGGTCGTGGTCGCCGGCTGCATGGCCCAGCGCTACGGGCGCGAACTCGCCGGCGAACTTCCGCAGGTGGACGCCTGGGTCGGCCTGGGCGAGGCGCGAAGAGTCCACGAAATCGCGCTCGGCATCCTCGAAGGCCGCCTCTCGACCCCAGTCCTCGCCATAGGCCCCATCCCCGAACGTTTCGGTGCGGAAGGCCCCCGCCTGCGCATCACCCCCCGACACTACGCCTACCTGCGGATCGCCGAGGGTTGCGACAACCGCTGTTCCTACTGCGCGATCCCACTCATTCGCGGACCTCTTCGGAGCAAGCCGGTCGAGGTGTGTCTGGCCGAGGCCAGGGAACTGGCCCAGGACGGCTGCCGCGAACTGATCCTCATCGCCCAGGACACCACCAACTACGGCCTCGACCTCTACGGCCGCCGCTCGCTGCCGATGCTCCTCGACCAGTTGGCTCAGGTCGAGGAAGTCCACTGGCTGCGGGTGCTCTACTCCCACCCCGCCCACTTCGACGATGCGACCATCGAGGCTCTCGCCTCTACCCCGAAGGTCTGCCACTACGCCGACATCCCCGTCCAACACGCCAGCGACCGAATCCTCGAGCGAATGGGCCGGCGGGTGAGCCGGACCGCGATGCTCGAGCTGGTGGCCAGGCTCCGAGAGGCGATTCCCGACATCGTCTTGCGCACGACCGCCCTGGTCGGCTATCCTGGGGAGACGGACGAGGACTTCGCCGCACTCGTCGAGTTCGTCGAGCGGGTCGAGTTCGACCGCCTGGGCGCGTTCGTCTATTCCGAGGAGGAGGGCACCCCGGCCGCCACCGAGGAGCCAGTGGTGCCGCAACGGGTCCGCGAGGAACGCTACCACGAACTGATGCGGCGGCAACAGCGCATCGCCTTCCGCCGCACGGCGGCCAGGGTCGGCTCGGCGGTCGAGGTGGTGGTGGACGGCCGGCTGTCGGCGAGCCGGGTCGCCGCGCGCAGTTACGCCGAGGCCCCCGACGTTGACGGCATCATCCGCCTGGCGGGCCGCAAACTTCTCCCAGGCCAATTCCTCGAGGTGGAGATAACAGGTGCCGAAGGCTACGATCTGGAAGCCAGGCCGCGGGGCAAGACGCCGCGAGGAAAGAACCGCCATGGACAAACTCCGTGAACTCGCCGCCACGTGTTTCTACCTGGGCGAGGCGCCGATAGCATCGGGCACCGTCGGGTGCCTGGGCGCCGTGGCCATCTACCTGGCCGCGAGCATCTGGCTCGACGGCCGCGCCCTGAGCATCTTTGCCGGCGCCGCCGCCGCGCTCCTGGCGATCATCGGCATTCGCATCGGCCGTTGGGCACAGGAGTGGTTCCGCCAGCGCGACCCCCGCGAATTCGTCATTGACGAGGCCGCCGGCATGATGCTCTCCCTCGTGGTCGTCACCCCCACGCTCCTGGGACTGAGCGCCGCGGCCCCGTGGAAGATCGCGCTGGCCAGCTTCCTTTTCTTCCGGCTCTTCGACGTCATCAAGCCCTTCCCCGTCGGGCGCTCCGAGCGCCTGCGCGGCGGCTGGGGCATCGTCCTCGACGACCTGATCGCGGGCATCTACGCCTCGGTGGCAACCCACCTGTGGTTCCACTACGTCTAGGAGGGCAGCGTCGTGGCGAAACTGAAGACCGCGCTCGTCGGTTGCGGCCTCTTCGGCGAAATCCACCTGAAGGCCTACGCCAGCCACGAGCGGGCCGAATGCGTGGCGCTCTACGACATCAACCGCCAGCGCGCACGCCAGCGCGCGAAGCAATACGGCGGGCGCGTGGCCAGGAGCCTCGACGAGATCGCCGACGACCGCTCCATCCGAGCGGTCTCGATCGCCACGCCCGACTTCGCCCACACCGAGGTCGCCCTGCGACTCCTCGAGGCCGGGAAACACCTCCTGATCGAAAAGCCCATCACCACCTCGACCGCCGAGGCACGCCAGATCATCGCCGCCGCGAAGAAGGCCCGCCGCACAGTCATGGTGGACTTCCACAACCACTGGAACCCCGCCTTCGCCGTGGCCAAGGAACGAATCGAGACCGGCGAACTCGGCAAACCGGTCATGGGCTACATCCGCCTCTCCAACCCCCTCTCGATCCCATTCGGCATGCTCGCCTGGGCGGGCAAGAGCGGGCCCCAATGGTTCCTCCTGCCCCACACCGTTGACCTCATGCGCTGGCTGATCGGCAAGCAGAAGGCCCTGCGCGTGACCGCACACGCCCGACGCGAGATTCTCCGCCGCCGCGGCGCCAACACCTACGACGCCATCCAGGCCACCGTGGTCTTCGAGGACTGCTTCGCAACGTTCGAGACCTGCTGGATTCTGCCCAACAGTTGGCCGACACTCGTGGACTTCCAGATGAGCCTCGTCGGCTCGAAGTCCACCATCCAGGTCAACTGCACCAATCAGGGCTTGCTCCTCGCCGGCCCGAAGCGCCTCGAGACCCCCTTCACCACAGGACTCATCGAGACCACCGGCCGTCCGCAGGGCTTCATGGTCATGCCGATCTACCACTTCGTGGACTGCATCCTGGGGGGCAAGGAGCCGGCGACCACGGCCGAGGACGGCCTGGCCACCACCCAGATCATCGAGGCCATGGTCCGCTCCATCGAGGAGAGACGAACGGTCGAGATAGAGGAAATCTGAGGAGGACTCCGGTGCGAGTGTCCGTCGCAATCGCCCTGTCGGCCTGCGTGGCCGTGGCTGCGGAGGTCAAGTACGAGCCGACCTGGGAGTCTCTGGACAAGCGCCCCACCCCGCAGTGGTTCACCGAGGCGCGTTTCGGCATCTTCATCCACTGGGGCGTTTACTCGGTGCCCGCCTGGGCGCCGAGGGGCCGCTACGCCGAGTGGTACTGGCACGCAATGCAGAACAAGAAAGGCCCGACCTGGCGCCACCACGTCCAGACCTACGGCGCCGACTTCACCTACCAGCAGTTCGCCCCCATGTTCAAGGCCGAGAGGTACGACCCCGAGGCATGGGCCGAGTTGTTCAAGAAAGCCGGGGCCCGCTACGTCGTCCTCACATCCAAACACCACGACGGCTTCTGCCTGTGGCCCAGCGCCCAGGCCAAGGGCTGGAACGCCGGCGAGGTCGGCCCCAGGCGCGACCTCATCGCCCCACTCGCCGAGGCCTGTCGGAAGCGAAAAATCCGCTTCGGGCTCTACTACTCGTTCTACGAGTGGTTCAGCCCCCTCTACCGCAAGGACACGAAACGCTACGTCGAAGAGCACATGATCCCCCAGTTCAAGGACATCGTCACCCGCTACAAGCCCGACATCGTGTGGCCCGACGGCGAGTGGGAGCGGCCGCCGGAGGTCTGGCGCAGCACCGAACTCCTCGCCTGGCTGTTCAACGAATCGCCCTGTCGCGACTACGTGGCGGTCAACGACCGCTGGGGGCGCGGATGCCGCGGGCGCCACGGCGGCTACTACACCAGCGAGTATGGCGGCCACGGCGGCAAGACCGGCCCGGCCCACCCCTGGGAAGAATGCCAGGGCATCGGGCGCTCGTTCGGCTACAACCGCAACGAAGGCCCCCAGGACTACAAAACCGCCGCGCAGTGTATCCGCCTGCTCGTTGATTGCGCCGCGCGCGGGGGGAACCTGCTCCTGGACATCGGCCCCGCAGCCGACGGCACCATCCCACAGATTATGCAGGACCGCCTCCTGGCTATCGGCCGATGGCTGGCGGTCAACGGCGAGAGCATCTACGCCACATCCGCCGGCCCGATCCCCAAACTCCCGTGGGGCCGCACCACCGCCAGCCCGGGCAAGGTCTATCTCCACGTCTTCGAGTGGCCGAAGAATGGCGAACTCGCCGTGCCCGGGCTGAGGGCACAGGCCAAGTGTGCCTACCGTCTGGCCGACCCCGATAAACTCTGGCTGATGGTCGGCCAGAACGAAGAAGGCGACCTGACCATCTCCGTTCCCAGGAAGGCCCCCGATCCCACCGACAGCGTCATCGTCCTCGAACTCGAGGGCGCCCCGCGCGTGGCCATCGGCAAGCCGACCGCTCAGCGCCCGGATGGCTCCGTCCCCCTCCAAGCCGCAAATGCCGTCGTCCACGGCTCCACCGCCCGCTACGAGAGCGGCGGAGGGAAGGACAACATCGGCTTCTGGAACAACCCCAGCGACTGGGTCAGTTGGAAGTTCAGCCTCGAGAAACCTGGCACCTTCGAGGTGGCCATCACGTTCGCCTGCGCCACGGGCAGCGGCGGAAGCACCTATCGCCTCACCGTCGCAGGCCAGAGCCTCGAGGGCAAAGTCCGAGAAACTGGCGGCTGGACCAACTTCGTGACCGAGAAACTCGGCACAGTGAAACTCGACAAGCCGGGGGATTACACCCTCGCTGTCCGACCCATCGAGAAGTCGGGCAGAGCCGTAATGAACCTCAGGAGCGTTCTCCTAACCCCGGTGAAGCGATAACCACGCTGGCCCCCGCTCACCACGCCGTTCGATGGAGGGTGCCGGGGCGGCGTTAGGCCGGCTGGGCGAACTGCCGTTGGTGGGAAAGCCAGCCGGATACCATGTGCCTGTCATGGTCATGAGTTGAGCGCATGTTCTCCGTGGCCGTCAGCCCGTGCTCGAATCCCGATTTGACCCTCGAGGAGTGCCTCCAGAACTACGGGGCACTGGGCTATCGGCGGATCGAAGTCTTCACCGGCTGGACCCGCGCCGCCGCCGACCCGCTCGCCGACCCGCGGCGCTACCTGCGCCTGGCCCGCAACCACGGCTTCACCTACAGTAGCCTCCACCTCCCGCCGCTGAGCGACGACCCGGCCTCGGTCTCCGAGGCGGCGTGGGCGGCGCGATTCGCCTCCGACATCGGCTGCCGATGCGTAATCGTCAAGGCCGAACACAAGGGACTGTTCGCCGAGGCCGGCCGCCAGTTGCTCGACGCCATCGAGCGCCTGCCCGTCATACCCGTCCTCCAGAACCACAAAGGCTCCGCAATCTCGACCCTCGACGACTACCTGGCCGCTCTCAGGGCACTCGACGACCAGCGCATCTTCTGCACCCTCGAGGTCGGCCATTTCCACTCCGTGGGCGTTCCCTGGCGCCAGGCATACGACGCCCTCAAAGGCCGCATCCGCCACGTCCACGTCAAAGACCAGATCGGAGCGCAATCCGTGCCCTTCGGCACGGGCGAGATTGACTTGCCCGGCCTCTTCGCAACCCTCGTCGAGGACGGCTACGACGGCGACGTCGTTGTCGAGATGGAGGTGGTGGACAAGGAAAACACCCTCCGCTACCTCGGCGAGGCCCTTCAATATGTCGAGGAGAACACCCCGGGATGGACTTCCCGCGGATAGCCGTCGTCGGCGCCGGGAACCTCTCGAGCCGCAGAATCTACCCATACCTGGGCGCCGCGGGGGCCACCCTGGTCGGGGTCTGCGACCTCGACCTGGCCAAGGCCGAGCGCAACGCCGCCCTCTTCGGCGGCAAGCCCACCGAATGGCGCGAGCCACCGACCTTCACCTCCGCCGGCGACAGCGGCCACGAGACCGGCC
>CAYYCI010000098.1:5093-9777 GCA_964470215.1 uncultured Planctomycetota bacterium | reverse complement strand
TTCCCTGGACGTAGAGGGAGCGTCGGACTTGTATGAGTCGGTCGGTCTCGAGGCCGAGTTCTTCGATGTGGTCGTCCCATCCGGGGTGTTTCCCGAACGCGGCGAGGAAGATTTCGGCGGCCTGGGGCCTTTGTTTCCCTGGGAAGATTTTTCCGAGGGAACGCTTGAAGAGAGGAGCCACAGCCACCTCCGTGCGGCGTGGTCACTGGCCCGGGGTGGCGGGCCAGTCTTCGACTCTAAGGAGTGGTTTCTCGAAGACCAGGCGCAGGCGCAGCTTGCGCTTTCGGCGCTGGTCGTCCTCGAAGGTCAGGACCACATTGCGTTTGGCCGTGTCGAGGAGCTCTCGTTTCTCGACCTGGGCTTCGGCCTGCCAGGTGTGCGTGAACTTATGTTGGACGAAGAGGGGGTCGGCGGCGGCGCCGGCGTGGAGCAGGCGCAGGGCTGCCCACGGCCCGGGCACGTCCACACGGCGGTTCGGATTGGGGTCGTTGGGGTGGCGGTAGAGGGCCAGTTCGACCTTGTCGCCCGGATAGGCTACCTGGCAAAGTTCGTAGTCGCTCGCCGGCTGGGTGCTCCCCTTGCCGATCTCGCGTCCGCCCTGCTTGACGCGGATGTGGACCCACTTGACGTTCACGGCGGGGTCGGGTTGTTCCCGTGGGACCCAGATGGCGCACTTGAGAATCTTGTTGCCGCTTGGCAGGCCGCCGAGGACGGCGCCGACCCTTCGGAGCCAGGTGCGCTCGGCCTCGGTGAAGTTGAGGACTCGGAGCCTGCGGAGCATCTGGTGGACGATTGCCCTCGAGCCCCGGGGCTTCCTCTCCTCGGTGCGGGCCTTTTCGATTGCCTCGTCGGTCTTGGCCGAGAGTATGAGCGTGGTGACGAGCGAGCGCGCGGCCTCGACCTCTGCGGGTGTGAGGGGGGCTTGGTCTTGCACGGGGAGGTTCAGAGGGAATCGCGCGTAGCGCTTGACGAGTTCCTGGTAGCGTGTTCGCCCCTCGCGGGCCGCGCCCTCGGCAATGAGGCGGAGGGCCTCGTAGGTGAGGTCGCGCCAGTAGTGGTCGGCATATTCGGCAGGGGTTTTCGCATCGAATGGCAGATAGTTCTCGAAGACCTCGTCGTCGGTGGCGCTGGCGATGCGGCGTCGGGCCTCAAAGAGATCGTCGCCGAGTTTGAGCCAGTTGGCCCTCACGCTGCGGCACTTGTGCTGGTAGATTTCGTTCTTGAGTTTCCGCAGTTGTGCCTGGGCCACCTCGCGGGCGGCGGCGAAGTCCTGCTTGGCTTCCCCCTTTAGGGTGGTCTCGAGTTCGGCGCCGAGAGCCTCCGAGATGGTCTTTCCGATGTCGCCCAGGGCGATGAAGACCTCGAAGATGTCACTGTCGGCCACCGCGCGGCGATACGACGACCAGTCCTTGCCCTTGCTCGTCAGGTCGTTGGGGACCGTTTGTGTCCAGTAGTTGCGGTATGGCCCGATGAGGTATCTTGAGATTTCTCCGCGCCAGGCCTGCCACATCATCTGGAGTTTTTCGCGCTCGAGGATCTCGAGTTCCTTGTCGGCCAGGACCTGGCCGGCTTCGTCGCATTCGGCGAGGGCGGCCTGGAGGGCCTTGGGATGGAACTTCAGAGGGTAGGTGCCGCCGTTGGTCGCTGTGAGCGGGATTCTGGGCCTGGGGATGGCGGGTAGTTTCTCGGCCAGTTGTTCGAGACGTGCCGCCACGTCGTCGCCGGATTTCGGGGCTTTCTCGAGGGCGGCCGCGAGGAGAGCCGACACGCGCTGCGGGAGCGCCAGGCGCGAAGCGGCGAAAGACGAGACTTTCGCGGCGTCGTCGAAGCGGAAGGCATCCGGCTTGACGTCGCGGAGGTCGCGAACCTGGGCGCAGGTGCGCGCCACCGAGTCGGCCAGAGCGACCACCTGTTTGCGGAACGAGACGGCCTGGGCCTCGGGATTCTTGCGCGAGAACTCGGCGTTGGCCAGGCGATACATGAGCGCCCGGACCTGGAAGAGGCGCAGAGAGTTGCTCTCCTCCTGCCCCACGGCGCCCTCGGCCAGCAACCTGTCCCAGAGCCGTCTCGGGACCTGTAGGACGCCGAGGAACTCGGCATCGGCGCGCTTGACTTCCTCAGCGACGGCGAGTGCCTCGGCCTGCTTTCGGACCTTGCGCAGGAAGGCGTCGAGGGCGGCATTTATCTCGTCGGCCAACTGCTGCCAACGCTGCTCTTCGCGACTGGGTTTCCCGGCTCCCAGCGCGGTCTCGACGGCGCTGGCGGCCTTGGCAGTCTTCTCGATTTCTTTCGGCGTGGCTTCGCCTTCCTTGGTGGGCTTCTGGGGTTTTTCAGGGGGCGGCGGTGGCGCGATGCCGGCCTCCTTGCGGAAGCGGGCGAACTCTTGGCCGAGTTTTCGGACGATTGAGTCGGAGGTCTTCTGGAAGATGGGGAAGAGCGGTCCGAGGGGGAGACCCTTGAGGGCGGCCTCGACCTTCTGGCGGGCCTCGTCGAGCGCGGCGAGGCGGGTGGTCCATTCCCTGGCCGCCTGTTCGACGACTTGGCTCTTGCGCGAGCCGGGACTCTCGAGGCGCGGCAGGTAGTCGTCGTCGGCCTCGAGGAGTCGTTGTTCTGCCGGGTTATAGTCCTTGAGGATGGCGTCTTTCGCGTCAATGACGGGGGCGAGTTGCTGCTGAGCCTCCTTGCCCCGCTGGTCCCAATAGGCCAGGTAGCGGGTGAGGCCGTCGCGGATGGCGCGGAGCGCGGCGGGGGTCCCGGCGCCCGTGCCCGCGGGGGATGGCCTGGCATTCCGGCCGTCGCGGTAGAGCGCCTCGAGTGCCCGCGCGAGGGTTTCTTCGTCCTGTTGCGCCTTCTTGAGGTTTTCCTCGTAGGCCGTGTGCTCTTTTTGTCTTCTCTCTAGTTCCTGTTTCTCGGCCTCGGAGAGTTCCGCGCCCGGTTCGGGCTCCGGGCGCCTGGAGTAGCGGTAGAGGACGCATTGGAAAAGTTTGGGGATATCGGGCGGAGGGGGCTGGGGGGACTCGGCGAGGATGAGTTGGGCGAGTGCGTTGGAGAATGCCTGGCGCTCGGGGAGAGGGTTGGCCAGCGCGGCCTTCCGCTCGTCGGGGTCGTCGGGAAGCCGGAGTTTGGCGCGGGCGGCGTCGAGGAGCGGGCGAAGGATGCCGCGCTCGACGACCACGCGGAGGGCCTGGCGACGGCCGGCCTGGAGGTCGGCGCCGATGCGCGCGAGGAGGAAGACCCAGGGGACGCGGATGTCGCGGGCGCTTAGTTCGACCAGGTTGCGATGGAACTCGACCAGCGGGACCGTGCCCCGGCCGACCTCGACGGGGCTTTCGCCGACATAGACGAAGTCGGGACTGCCCTTGAAGCCGGGCGCGACGATCGGCCGCCAGTACTGCCCGCCGTCGGGCGCCTCGCGCCAGTTGTGGTCCCTGGCCGCGGCGACCCAGTAGTCGCGGTGGATGCCGATCGAGCGACGCAAGCTGACCGCCCCGAACCAGGTGAAGACCGCCAGGGCGGCCACGCTGGCAAAGCCGGCCGCAAGGACGGCCGCCTTGCGCCGCCGCCGCAGACGACCCGCGTGGGCCGCGCGCGTGACCAGCCCGCGCTCCTTGAAGACCTTCTTGAGGAACAGGTCGCGCAGGAAGTACGACTTTTCCTTCTCCCACTCCCGGACTTCTGGCAACGAGGTAACCGGAACCCCGAGTGCCTCGGCAAGTTCCTCGTCAAGGGGGTTGCCCTCGCGCATCGAGGAGGTGAAGTAGATTCCGCGCAGGAACAGCGGCTTGCCTGTCCACTCCCCTCCGGCGAACACGTGGTCGAGATAGTGGCGGAGGCGGGGCGCGAGCCGAGCGATGCTCTGGGGAAGGGCGTAGAGGGCATCAACCTGGTCGAGGCGCCGCCCGTTGGGGTTCTCGGTGTGGACGGGGTCTATGAGGAGGGCCAGGCGCCTGCGGCGCAGACGGTCGCAGACCGCCTCGAGGTGGTCGCTGACCTTCTCGGGGTCGAACGGCTCGTCGAGGGGCGCTGGGTTCGACCAGCCGAGCATCTGTTGCTGAAGGTCCGGGTCGGTAACGTCCTCGAAGAACTCGCGGAAGCCGTTGAGCAGGTCGCATTTCGTGACGATGACGAAGACGGGGAATCGGACCTCGAGGACGCGCTGGATCTGGTGGAGTTGTTCGGCGATGCGGTTGGCCTTCCGCTTGATCTCGTTGGCGGTGTCGGTGATCAGAGTGTCGGCCGGTATGACCAGCAGGAGGCCATTTATCGGGCAGTTGTAGCGATAGGTCTTCAGGAGTTTGAGGAACTCCTGCCACTCGCTGGTGGTTCCCGGGGGCACTTCCTCGAACATCAGGCGCCCTGCGGTGTCGAGGATTACCCCCTGGCTGGTGAACCACCAGTTCATGTTGATGGTTCCGCCGGCGCCCTGGAGGGGGTCGTGGAGGCCTGGAGGGAAGCCGATGCAGGAGTGGCGGACGGCCTCGGTCTTGCCCGAGCCTGGCTCGCCGACGACGACGTACCACGGGACGCTGTAGAGGTCTTTGCCTGCGGCACGGAACTTGGCGATGCCTTCCTCGAAGTTTCTTCGCAGGTCGTCGAGGGCGGCCCGGCGGCTGGCCGCGCTTATGCCCTGGGGCGCCGCCGCGCTCTGGGCAACGATGTCGCTCTCCATCGGCGCCGCCTTCCG
>CAYYCI010000098.1:3470-4993 GCA_964470215.1 uncultured Planctomycetota bacterium | reverse complement strand
GGGGCGCCGCCGCGCTCTGGGCAACGATGTCGCTCTCCATCGGCGCCGCCTTCCGGCGCCGCATCCGCTTGACCAGCGCCCGGAAGCCGACCACCAACAGGACCACGAAAACGATCCCCAGCATCACAATCCACATGGCCCTGCCGAGGAAACGCCAGAGGACGAACATGAGCATCGAGAGGGAACCGCCGCCGGCCAGAAACAGCACCCCCAGCCGCATCGGCATCGGCATCCCCGCCATCCCAACCATCAACCCGCGCATTCCGCGCATCACTCCGTCCCCTTATCGTCCCCGCCCGCGTGGGTTTCGCCCGGGGCTGTGGCGGGGGCCTTGTGGGAGAGGACCTTGCCGATGGCCGCGACCAACTCCTCGGATGTCCAGCGGAAAAGGAAGATGTTGGTCACGAACACCACGATTGCCAGCCCCACCAGCACCAGGCCGATCCCCATCAGTTTCACCCCCGGGGGCTCGACCAGGTTGCTGGTGTCGGTGTGTTCGTAGGCATCCGGACAGATGCGCTTCTCGACGTCGGTGTGCATCACGCCCTGGAGCCTGGCCGAGACCTGGAGCATCTTGTTGCGCAGGTACTCGCTCTGGCCGGCGTAGAAGCCGGTGAAGCCCAGGCCGATGCAGGTGTAGAAGACGGCCAGGCGCTCGTCGGCCTCCGGGCCGCGCTCCTCGAGGGTCTCGTCAAGGAGTTCCCAGAAGCGGTCGTCGCCGGCCAACTCGTCGAACTCGAAGGCCTTGCGGTTGCGGTGCCACTCCTTGGCGAATGGCAGATCGCTCTCGGCGATCATCGAATCCACGAAGAAGATCAGCGGCAGTTCGATCTTCTCATACTGGGCGATCAGGCGCGGCTCGGCCGCCGCCCGCGAGCGCATCTGGTCGAAGATCGCGTCCACCTCGGCGCGCACCCGGTCATACTGGATCGCCCCCCCCTTGCGGGCCGAACGATTCAACCGACAGACGTGGAGGAACAATGGCTCGCACAGCTCCAGGAGCGTCATTTCTTCTCACCACCCTCCCCGACCATCGTCATGTAAAGCGTGATGGCGTAGTCGGAGGTCTCGATCCCCGGGAAGCGGATCGCCATGGCTTTCTCCTGGCCGATGCGGTCCCACATCCTGCGGCTTTCGGCCCTCAGGAGGCGGAAATAGTGGAGGCCGCGCTCGGCCGGGAGCCCGAACGGCGGGAACCGCTCCTCCTTGAGCATCACCCCCCAAATCGCCCGGTCGGCCAGGCTGCGAGCCATCAGTTTGAACTCGTCGCGGTCCTCGACCAGTTTCACCAGTTCGGTCGGGTCCTGGCGCGTCTTCACACCGAGGAAGTACTCGTTAGGCTTGGTGAGGTGTTCCTCAGTCAGTTCGGCCACGAGGAGATTGCCCTCGCGCTTGAATGGCACCTTGAGCACTGGCACCGGCGCCTTGCCCCTCAACAGGCGCCGAATCTTGGCCATCAGGTCGCCGAAACACACCGCCGGGTTGTCGTGGTCGTAGTCCGCCGCAGCGAACTGATCGTCCTC
>CAYYCI010000098.1:0-3370 GCA_964470215.1 uncultured Planctomycetota bacterium | reverse complement strand
GCCAGGTCGCGGGCCTGGTCCCGGAGAGCTGGCGCGCCCGTCAGGAGAAAACACGGCGGCACGAACGACCCATCCTGGCGCGGCAACCCGCCTCCCTCCTCGGTGGCGCGCGCTATACGCAACAAGGGCAGGACCTCCATGTCTGTCCTGTCCTCGTCCTCGAACATCAGCCTGGCGTTGAGCCGCCGGACCAGCAACGGCTGTGGGTTCTCACCAGTGTTCTCGTCGAACCACTCGACGTCCTCGACCTTGTAGAGGCGCTTGACGCGCGGGTCAGCCGCCTCCCCGCGCTCGATCGCATTCGCGCGGCTGCCGTACCACAGCGGCGCCCCGAGGTAGATGGTGAACGGCTCTCCCGCCGACTCGAACACCTCCTTGATGTCGAGGGCCGGGAGGTCGGCGTTCTCCGGCACGCTCACATACAGCCCGCTGGGCATCAACACCCGCAGGCGGTCGAACTGCACCACCATGTTCTCGAGGGCGTCGGACGAGAGGCGATAGTCAATCAGCCCATAAGGGTAAGGCATGGCCAGGCGCCGCTCCGTGGCGAACTGGCTCATCACCTGGTGCTGGAAGAGTTGGAGGTGGTGGGGTTGAAGGAAGAGGCCCTCGTGCCAGTGGACTTGCCCGAGCTTTGCCATATCAGTCACCTCGTGTGCCGAGCGCGGTGAGCCGCCTCATTCGCGACGCGTGTTCCGGCGGCGCATCAGTTCCTCGACGAAATGCTGGATTTTCTCGCGGATCGCTGCCTCGACGTTCACCTCATTGTGTTTCCCGGCCAGCTCCTTGTACTTGTTCCAGCACTTCACTTCCTTGGCCACGAAGAACCCGCCGCGCTCGAAACGCACCAGGTCCTCGATCTTCGAGGGAGAAAGCGGGCCAAGCACCCCGCTGACGACGTCCGCTGCCGCTATCCGGCCCGCTTGACCCAGCGCCACCACCATCGAGGCGAGCATGTGGCGGAGTTTGAGCACCTCCTCCTTCACCTCGCCGTCGCCGACCCGCTCGTCCCCCGTGGCGAAGCGGTGTAGAGCGTGGCGAAGAGAACCCAGGCTCTGGACCTTCGACTTCGGCGCCACCTTCCCCCACGTCCGCCAGACCAGCGGGTCCAGGCTACAGGCGAAATCCACCAGCATCGCCAACAAACCCACAAGGCGGTCCTCTGCCAGGGCGGCATCGCCCTTCACCCCCAGCGCCTCGCGCACCTTCGCCAGCGCCTCCCGGGGCAGACCGCCAGTCGGGCGCGGCGCCAATCCGCTCTCTTGGAGGGTCCGTGTGATCCCCCGCCGCTCCTCGTCCGAAAGCCTCTTAGCCTCCTCAACCAGCCTCGTGACCAGGAACGACGGGTCGCGCAACTCCTGCGCATCCAGCGGCGACGTGGTCGGTGGTGGGGCCTCCGGCGCTTGTAGTTCCACGTTCGGGTCCCAGGTCGGGAATCGCTCCTTGAGTTCCTCGAGGAAGACCTCTCGCTCCTCCGGCAACACCTCCGCCAGGGCGCCCTCGAGGGCCTCCTCCAGGTAGCCCCGACGCACCTCCGGCGGCTCATCCGCAAAGTCTATCTGGATCAGCCGCAAGCGGTTCGCCGTGGCAGCCACCAACCGCGCTCGGTCGTAGGTGTGTTTGGCCATGTCCTCTTCCCTGACACGGCGGGCAACCGATGCCATTATACAACCCCCATGGGCCCATCGCAACACTGCTCAATCGATGCCCGGGAGGTAATCGTGTTTCCTCAACACCCGGGCGACCCTCTCCGCCGGCCCAACCTCTGGCGCGGTGAAGGCCAGGCGGAAGCCCACGTCGCTAAACCCGTCGCGCGCCTTATCGAGGTCAACAGGCCACACGCGCCAGAACGGCCGCTCCTTGCTCCCGTCCCAGACTTCCGGCGGCGAGAGGGCTGAGCCTCCGACCACCCTCAGTTTGGCCTTCTGGCGCTCGACCAGGGCCCGCAGGCCCTCGACCGTCAGCGGCGCGCTCTCCAGGTCGCCCGGGGCATCGAAAACGAACTCCGCCACGTTCCCGACCAAATGCTCCATCGCCTTGCCCGAAGCTGCCTTTGCGAACCACAGGTGCCCATCGTCGGCCGCGGCCACGAGCGCGGCCTCCCGCCCACGCTTCAGACCCTGGACCCCGGGCGGCAGGAAGATGTCGGCATCGGGCCACGGGGCCCTCAGGCCCTTCGCCCATTGGGTAGCCACGTGGTCGCGCTGGGCGAGCCAGCGGCGGTCACGCAGGTTGGCGCCGGCAGCGCCCTTGGCGAATCGCCCGAGGGCGGCCGCCCACTCCCACGAGGCCGGCAGGCGGCAACCGAGGAGCCGCGCCGCGAACATCGCCGCCTCCGGCGACACGTACTGCATGGGATGGGTCCTCGCCGGCCTGGGAGGCTCGCGCCCCTCGGGATATGGCTGGACGCCCGGGATGGGCACCAGCCAGCGGCGGGCCGGGCCGATCTTCCCTCCGCCACGCTCGACCCGCCAGACCCTCGGCCCTTTCCTCGCGTCGAAGGCCGCCAGGCGCGCGAGACCCAGCAGGTTGGCTGCCTCGGCCCATTTCTCCGAGGCCGAAACGACGTCCACGAAAAGCCCGACCGTGAACTCGGTGGTGCACAGGTAGGCCGGGCGCGCGGCGGCCGGCTCGGTCGGCTCGACCCGCACGAATCGCAGCGTCTGGCCGGTCTGGGACCAGGTGTAGGTAACTGCACTGCCGTCCTCTGCCGCCTTCACCTGCCAACCGCCGGGCGCGAAGGTGGCCGGGCCAGCCTTCTCCAGGCCTGCTCCTGCCTTTTCTTCCGCAGCCTTCACCGCATCGCGCAGCTCCTTGACCAGGGAACGCACTTGGGGCTTCGAGCTGATGTCCTTCCCCAAGGCGTTCACCGCTTCGACGAAGGCATCCACCAATTCCTTCACCTTTGTCTTGGTTGCGTTGCGGCCAAGCCCCTCGACCTTTCGCTTCAGATCGAAAATCAGCAAGCGCAGCCGCACGACGGGCGCAAGGCTGTCAACGGTGACATTGAACTTTGAGTCCAGATCCTTGGCCTTGCCGAGTGCCGAATCCTTATCTTTGACCTTTCCGAGAGCGATGGAGTTGAAGGCCCTTTGCCATCTCTTTGGCCCCTCGGTCTCCAGTGCAGGTTCGACCCACTCCACGACCTTGCCGTGTCCCGCTTCCCGGAAGTAATCGCGTATCTTTATCACCTTGTCCCTCAGGCCGGCCTCGAGCTGCAATTCCTCGAGGCTGAACGGCCAGTCCCGGAAGGTGCCGAGTCGCTTCCAGACCAGAAGCGGCGCCTGGCGTGGGTCGCCGGCTTGTGGTTCGTTGACCAGCTTGACCAGGCCCTTCCGGTCGAGCCTCCCAATAGCGACCAGCCGCCGGG
>CAYYCI010000097.1:0-9842 GCA_964470215.1 uncultured Planctomycetota bacterium | reverse complement strand
AGGAAACCCGGGACGGCAGCGCGCCGGGGCGTGTGGGCTTTGGCACGCTTTTTGCGCCGCAATGAACTGCCAGGCGAGAAGGAAAAGAATGCCTTGGCTGGCTGCCAACCCCGACCCGTCGTTCCGAAGCCCCGCGCACCAAACGCCTTGCGCCCTTTCGGCAAAGCATTCTTTTCCTTCTCGTCTGCATTGGGAACCCACGGTGCACAAAAGCGTGCCAAAACCCACAGCCCCGGCCCCCTCCAAGACCACGCGCGGGGTTCCTTCATAGCCTCAGGGAGAAGACGGCCACGGCTGGGCTAGTTGCCGGGGCGGCGGGTAGTCGTGGGCGGAGTTGCCGGCTCGCTTGCCGTAGAGACCGGCAGGCCACGCCTCCGCGCCGCGCGACGTCCTGCTCCCCGCTCCCGGCGCTGGCAAGGCGCTTAACCACGTACCGGCCCAGCCGATACTGAAGGATGTCGGGTGTTGTCCCGGGAGCTTTGAACCTCTGGCCGTTGCGAACGCCTTAGGGGGGAGAGGGGGCCTTGTCCAGGGGGGTTCCTGGCCCACTGACTCGAAGACCTGGAAGGTGCCTCCGTGACCAGGACCGTCTCGCCCAAGATGGCGCTTCTGGAGCGTCTGCATCATCCCGAGGAGTTAGCGCTTCGGGTGGAGGAGGCGGCCGACTGCGTCAAGTCGGTGGCCAAGGCTCATCCTGAGCCGCAGTTTTCGGGCCCGCTGGAGGCCAGCGTGGAGTCCCTCTACGGGGTGTGGGCGGCGCTGCGGGCAATGTCGGCCCTGATGAGCGCGGATCGCATCGAGGCAGCATCGGAGCGCGAGAGGTCGCTCCACGCATTGCTCCGGCGGCTGGGCGAGCTCCTCGAGGCCCTGACGCGCCACTCCGATGGCGTGGCGCAGACTATGGAGGAGCAACTGCGGGCGCTCGCGGATGCCTCCCGGCTGGAGCGCCACGAGGAACGCGCGCAGCGCATCGAGGCCGTGGCCCGGGTGGTCCACCAGACGGCTCGCGGGCTGCGCGAGGAGGCGGCAGGTGCTGCCCGGCGGGTTGCGGGTGAGCGTCGCGAGCTCGACGAGAGCCGCTCGCGGTTGGCCGAGGCCCACTGCGCGGCCCTCCTCAAGGGATTGCCGGGGGTGGTGTCGCGAGCCGACCTGGAGGGGCACCTCCGGGAGTTGCTCTCGCGGCCTGGGCTTGTGCGCAGCTTGTTGTGTGTTGCCCTGGTGGCTGCCGACGGCCTGGGCGAGATATGCTCCTCGCTGGGGGCGTTCGCCGCTGACGCGCTCTTCTTCCAGGTCGGCCGGCTCGTCCAGGCGATGGCGTCGCGCCGCGGCCAGGCGCTCGTCGGGCTTTACGGCGAGTGGGCGCTCGGCCTCGTGCTCCCATCATGCACCCTCGCCAAGGGCCGCCAGATTCTCGAGGAAGTCTCCAGTCGCGTTCGCCGGACCGCCTGGGAGTGCCGGGGCGGCGGCCACAAGGAAGTCATCACTATCTCCGTCACCACGGCCCTCACCCAACCACGCTACGGCGAGGCCGTCGAGGACCTCAAGGCGCGCCTCGAGGGGCTCCTGGGGCGGGCACGCCAGGGGAACGATGGCCTGGCTATTGCGAGGTGAGGCATCAGAGGAACGCTCGATGAACCAGAACGACTCAGCCGACGACCCGAAACAGCCGCCCGGCAGCAACGCCCCCGGGACATCAGTGGACGGCCTTGTCGGGCGAGCGGAACGTCTCTTGCGGCTGGCGGTGGACTCGACTCCGAATTGCGTGTTCATCAAGGACACGGAGGGTCGCTATCGGCTGGTCAACCCGGCGACTGGACTCGTCTTCGGCTGCTCGCCGGCGTCGGTCCTCGGCAGGACGGATGCCGAACTGGCCGCCAGCGGCGTCCTGACGCCCGAGACCGCCCAGGCGTTCGCCAGGAACGACCGCTCGGTCCTCGAGGGCCGCGCGCCCGGGGCGTTCATCGAGCCAGTGCGGACTCCGGATGGGCGCATCCGCTGGTTCGAGACGGTCAAGGTCCCGGTGGCGTCCGACGGCTTCAAGGGCATTCTCGGGGTTGCAGTGGACGTGACGGAACTGAAGGAGGCGGAGGATGCGCTTGTCCGCGAGCGCGACACCGCGAGGGCCTATCTCGACCTGGCGGGCACCCTGATCGTCGCCATCCGCCCCGACGAGACGGTCGCAATGGCCAACCGAACGGCCTGTGAGACCCTCGGTTGGCCCCAGAGCCAGATTCTCGGCAAGAACTGGTTCGAGAACTTCATCCCGTCGAGCAAGCGCGAAGAGGTCCGCGGGGTTTTCAAGAGGGTCATTGCCGGGGACTTGGAGGCCGTTGGCCGCTACGAGAACCCAGTCCTCAGCCGAGACGGCACGACGCGCCTGATCGCCTGGCACACCACGCTCCTTCGCGACCCCGATGGCAGCGTCCAGACCACGTTGTCCGCCGGCCTGGACGTGACGGACATGCGGCAGCTGGAGCAACGGCTGCGTTGCAGTGAGCGGCGCCTGCGACTGGTCTTCGAGAACGTCCGCGACGTCGTTTGCCACTTGGACCAGAGCCTCCGCGTGATAAGCGTGACCCCCTCGGTCAAGGAACTTCTCGGCTACCTGCCCGAGGAACTCATCGGGCGCCGCCTGACCGAGATGGACATCGTGGCCCCGGCCTCGTTGCCGGCCGTCCTGGCCGATGCCCAGGCGGCCCTCGAGGGCGACGTGCGACCCCTGGCGGTTTACGAGTTGCGCGCACGCGACGGCTCGCCGCGCTATGTCGAGGTGTGCGGGGAGCCGGTCGTCGAGCGCGGCCAGTGCGCGGGGATCATCGCGGTCATCCGCGACGTTACCGCGCGCGACAGAGCACTCAAGGCGTTGCGGGAGTCGGAAGCGCGGTTCAGGGCACTGGTCGAGAAAATTCCCGCCATCACCTACACCACCGCCCTCGACCCCGCCAGCACGCCCCTCTACGTCAGCCCCCAGGTCGAGGAGATTCTCGGCTTCACCCAGGCCGACTATGCGCGGAGCCGCGACGTTTGGCGCGAGCGCCTCCACCCGGAGGACCGCGAGCGTGTGCTTGCCGAGGCCGCCGCCTGCCACGAAAGCGGCGAGCCTTTCGCCTGCGACTACAGGATGATCGCCCGGGATGGGCGGGTCGTGTGGTTCCGCGACGAGGCCGTCATCGTTCGCGACCACGAGGGAAATCCCTCCTATCTGCTTGGCGTGATGCTCGACATCACGAGTACCCGCGAACTCGAACACCAGCTCACCCAGGCCAGGACGCTCGAGGCCATCGGCCGTCTTGCCGCCGGGATCGCCCACGAGATCAACACCCCCACGCAGTACATCGGCGACAACGTTCGCTTCCTCCGCGACGCGTTCTCTTCTCTCCTGCGGGTGTTCGCCTCCTGCGAGCGCATCCTGGAGGCCGCCACGGCGGGGGGTGTTGCCCACGACCTTCTCAGCGAGTTGCGCCAGGCCGTCGAGGAAGCCGACCTCGGCTACCTGCGCGAGGAAATCCCGGCCGCGCTCAGCGAGGCACTCCGAGGGGTGGACCGGATCGCCAGGATCGTTCTGTCCGTCAAGGAGTTCTCCCACCCCGTCCGAAGGAAGATGGCCGAGACGGACATCAACCGCGCAATCGAAGCCACGGCGAGCGTCTCGCGGAACGAGTGGAAGTATGTGGCCGAGGTGGTAACCGACCTCGACCCAAACCTGCCGCGGGTGGTGACCTATCCGGGCGAACTGAACCAGGCGCTCCTCAATCTGATCGTCAACGCGGCCCAGGCCATCGGCGAGGTTACCGACGGCGGCCGAGCGGGCAAAGGCACCATCACCATCAAGACCTCGACAGAGGGAGGCCATGCCGTTATCCGCATCGCCGACACCGGGCCGGGCATACCGCCAGAGGTCGCCGACAAGGTCTTCGAGCCGTTCTTCACCACGAAGGAGCCAGGGAGAGGCACGGGCCAGGGCCTGGCCATCGCCCACGACGCCATCGTGGGCAAGATCGGCGGGCAGATATCGTTCGAGACAAACCCTGGCGGCGGCACGACGTTCACCATCCGCCTGCCGCTCTCGGCTCCAGGAGCAGGGGAGGTGGGAGAATGAAGCCCCGGGTTTTGTTCGTGGACGACGACCCGCACGTTCTGGCTGGCCTGGAGCGCATGCTAAGGCGCCAGAGGGGCATCTGGGAGATGGCCTTCGTCGGCTCGGCCAATGAGGCCCTCGCCCAGATCGAAGAGAACCCACCCGATGCCGTGGTTCTCGACGTGCGCCTTGCCGACGCCGATGGCCTGGATGTGCTCCGGCGACTTCGCAGCGACCAGGCCACGGCCGAAATCCCCATCGTCTTGCTCACCGGGTACTACGAGGACGACCTGAAGCGCCGCGCGCTGGACCTCGGCGCCACCGACCTGCTCTCCAAGCCCGTCCAGGCCGACGAACTCCTGGCGCGCATCCGCAGCGTCCTGCGGCTGAAAGCCCAACAGGACCGATTGAAACAACTCAATGCCGAGCTCCGACGCCTCGTTCGCGAGCGCACCGCCGCACTCGAACGCTCCCGCTACGACATCATCTGGAGGCTCGCCAAGGCCTCCGAGTACCGCGACGAGGAGACGGGGAACCACGTCGTCCGCGTGGCCTGCTACTGCCAGAGTGTCGCCGAGGCGCTCGGCCTCTCCGACGAACCGACCGAGTTGCTCTTCCTCACCAGCCCGCTCCACGACATCGGCAAGATCGGCATCCCCGACCAGATTCTCCTCAAGCCCGCCCCCCTCGACGACCGCGAACGCCAGGTCATGGAGCAGCACTGCGCCATCGGCGCCGAGATCCTCCTCGAGCCCCCCAAGGGCATCATCCCATACCTCTCGTGGCGACGGGTGAGTTTCTCGCCCGAAGAGAGCGCCCGGGAAAACCCCATCCTGACCACCGCCGCGACGATCGCCCTCTGTCACCACGAGCGCTGGGACGGCACGGGCTACCCCCGCGGCCTGGCGGGCGAGGCGATTCCCCTCGAGGCACGGATCACCGGCCTGGCCGATGTTTACGACGCCCTCCGCTCGCGCCGTCCCTACAAGCCGGCCTTCCCCGAGGAGAAGGCTGCTCGAATCATTGCCGAGGAAGGCCCCGCCCACTTCGGCCCGGACCTCGCGGCCATCTTCCCCAAAGTTCGCTCGGCCTTCGCCACAATAAGGGACCAGTTCGACGACCCGGCTCCCGACGACATCCTCCACGCCCGGCCCGGCGAATCCCACGACGCGCAAAAACCACAAACCCCGGCCAATCCACAGATGGGCGCCACGACTGCTAACTCAGAAGGAAACCCCTGATGCAGGTCATCCTCTTCGTTGATGACGACGAGAACATCCTTTCGGCGCTCGTGCGCCAACTCCGCAGGCGCTACCACATCCACGTCGCCAACTGCGCCGAGGAAGCCCTCGAGAGATTCGACTCCACCGGGCCCTACGCCGTGGTCGTCTCCGACCTGCGCATGCCCGGAATGGACGGCGTCGAGTTCCTGTCCCGCGTCCGCAGGCGCTCTCCCGAGACCGTGCGCGTCATGCTCACAGGCTACGCCGACCTCGAGGTCTCGATGGCCGCGGTCAACAACGGCCACGTCTTCCGCTTCCTCACGAAGCCAGTCGCCACTGAGGAGCTCATCAAGGCCCTCGACGCCGCCCTGACCCAGCACCGCCTCATCACCACCAAGAACACCTTCATGGAAGAAACCCTCGGGGCGTGTCTGAAACTCCTCAGCGACGTTCTCGCCCTCGTCAGCCCTGTGGCCTTCAGCAACACCGCGAGGGTCAAGCGCTACGTGCGCCACATGGCCGCCGCGCTCGACCTGCCGAAAGCCTGGCGCTACATCCTCGCCGCCGACCTTTCCCAGATCGGCTGCATCACCGTGCCGCCGGCCATTCTGGAGAAGCGCGCTCGTGGCGAGGCCCTCTCGCCGGACGAAGAGGCCCTCCTCGCTCCCCACCCTCAGGTTGCCGCCAAACTGATCGCCGAGATTCCGCGCCTGGAGACCATCGCCGAAATGGTCGCTCGCCAGCGGGAGCCATTCGCCGATCTGGGCGACACCGCCCCGCCCCGCGAGCGCGACCCCGTGGCCCTCGGCGCCCAACTCCTCCACATCGCATTCGACTACGACCACCTGCGCCAGAGCGGCCTCTCGCATCGGGAAGCCATCCAGAAACTAAAGGCCGACCCAAGCCACCATGATCCCATCCTCGTCGAGGCGCTCGCTTCTCGCCAGACCGAAAGCGCCAAGGCACAGCCCGAAAGCCTCCCCGTCGAAGCACTGCGGGTCGGAATGGTCCTGGCCGAGGACGTCCGCGGCACCGACGACCTCCTCGTCGCCGCCAGGGGCCAGGAACTCACCACCGCGGTCCTCGAGCGCCTCAAGCGCCTGGCGCGGGTCGGCTGGCTCGCCGGCCCGATCAAGGTCCACAAGGGCTCTTGAACGCTGAGCCGCAGCCTCTCTCGCAGGCCTCGACGCGCTCCTGGTCAACCAGGTGGCCTTCTACGACGACCCCCAGCGGTTCACCCGCAAGATCGACGCCCTGTGTGACCAACTCGAGGAACGAGCAGCCGCGGAAGAAGGCGTCGGCCCCGCCGATGCCCCGCGCGTCCTCATCTCCGGGTGCCCGATGGCCGCGCCGAAACATGCCGAACGCTTTGCGTTCTCTTGACAAAGCATTCTTTCCCTTCTCGCCTGCATCAGGAACCCACGGTGCACAAAAGCGTGCCAAAGCCCACAGCCCCGGCCTCCTTCAAAACCACGCGCGGGTTTCCTTCATAGTCTCGGGCTTGACTATAGCGCGCAGCGGCACTAGCGTAACGGCCAGGACCTGGCACTCGGGGAAACGAAGAGGAGAGGCTCCGTGGACGGCATCCGCCGGCCGCTCGCTGTCCTGCTGCTCGTTGCGGGCGTTGCCGCGCCCGGATGCTGCCGTTACGCGCGGGACCGGGGAAAGGACTTCCTCGACATCTTCAAGTTGCAAGTCGGGGTTGGTTGGATTGCGGGGGTGCACGTTCGCGCGAGCCAGTTCGTCTCGACGGGCGCGGCCCTCCCGTTCGACAAGACCCTGCGGGTCGGTCTGGAGGGCAGGCGGTTCGTGGCAACAGTCTCGGAACACCGCGGCTGCCCGCTCGCCCCGCTGGCGCGAGTGGTCCTCACGCCGCTGGGCCTGGGAAAGGGCCGGACCTTCGACTACCGCGACTTCGTCACCGACTGGGCGCTGCGGCGTGAGGCCGGCGGCGAAGCCGGGAAACTCCTCGCTGCCTCGGGCGCGATCCTCTTTTTCGACGCCCTCTCGATCCCTGCCGCTCGACACATTCTCGCCGGGGCCATCGCTCGGCGGCGCCTGCCCGTCACATTCCTCGACAGGAAACTCGTCCATCTTCTCGACCTCGAGGCCAGCGCCACCGTGCTCCCGGCCAGCGTCCTCGTCGGCGTCAGTCCCGGCGAACTTGCCGATTTCGTCCTCGGCTGGACCACCCTCGACATTGCAGGCGACGATTGAAGAATCCGCCAGCCGTTCGAGACGCGCGGCACGCCGGGCGTTGAACCCCGACGACCGACCCAATAGAATTCCGGTCGGCAAAGGGGAAAGACCATGAAGATCAGTGTCGTCGTAGCCGCCCTCGTCGCATCTTGCTTGTCTGGCCTTTCTCTCGCTGGGGGCAGGCCGGCGGTGCTCTTCGGGCGCGGAGCCCACGCCCGCTACGTCGCGGGTCCGCTCCATCGGCTTGGCTTCGAACTCGACGCCTGCCGCCCGGGCCAACTCCCATCCAAATTGGCGACAGGGAAGTTCAACGTCGCCGTCGTCGGCACGCTCGACGAGGCCGGACGCAAGGCCGTCGCCGATTTCCTCCAGCGCGGGGGCGGAGTCCTGGTGTGCAACCCCAGCGAGTGGAACCAGACCAGGGACTGGACGGCAACGAACCAGTGGCTGGCGAGCCTCGGGGCGAAGCCTCGATGGGAAGTGCTCCAGGACTCCGACCCGAAGAACCTCGCCCGCGACCCCCTCGGCTGCCGCCTCTCGTGGAGCGATCGCATCGAGGCGCCCTTCAACGAAGGCGTCCGCGGAGTCCTCACCCTCATCTGGAGCAGCACGGGCGGCTGCGAGCCCCCGATGTCGTTCGACCTCTCGGCGGACTGGCGCGTTGTCGTCCGCGGCCCCTCCTCGATGACCAGCCGCCCCTCCAGGCGCCACGACGAGCCGCTCCAGCCCTGGCGAACCACCGAGCCAGGCCCTCCCGGGCCGCCGCTGATGGCCGTCAGGGAACTCGGCAAAGGGCGTATCGCCGTCCTGGCCATCCGCTACTACTGGCTTTTCACCCCGCCGAGCAATTGCCCCACCGCCGAGGCGATGCTCACGGCGGGAGCGCAAGGCAAACCGAGCGACTGGCTGAGGGTCTGCGCGAATGTCTTTCGCTGGCTCGCCGAGCCCTCGATGAAGGCCGGCATGGGCGGCGCGCGAACACCCCAGACGGTCCTGAGGCCCCCCGTGAAGGTCTGGGAACCGAGGCCGCCTTTCGACTGGAGCCGTCTCCGACACATCGAGAAGGTCCCCGACCAGACCCAGACGCCCGGCCTGGTGGGCGCGCGGACGGCGCTCTCCGGCGGCAGCGGCTCCGTGGCCGACTACGCAAAGGCAGCAAGGGCGGCTGGCCTGAAGTTCATCGTCTTCCTCGAGGACGCGCTCGAGATGAACGAGGGGAAATGGAAGCGGCTCGTCGCCGCCTGCGAGGCCGCCTCCGACGGGGGCTTCGCCGCCGTCCCCGGCCTCGCCTACGAGGATGCCCAGGGCAACCACCTCTATGCCTTCGCCGACGAGGTGAAATTCCCCAGGCCCTCGATGCTCCTCCCCGACGGCCGCCTGGCAACCACCCAGACCTACCGCACCCGCGCGCTCTTCGACTATGTGAACGAACTGATGCGACAACACATCATCAGCGGCTACTGGCGCCACAAAGAGAATGAACTCCACCTCGCCGACTACAAACTCTACAACTCATTCCCCATCTACTCGTTCATTGACGGCAAGCAGGTTGACGACGCGTTCGCGGCTTACCAGTATCTGATGAGCATCGGAGGCTGCCAGGCGCCGCTCGCCTTCGAGGTGATGACCAGGCCGGAGTTGGTGGCCGAGCGAGCGGAGAGCGGCTGGCTGGTCGTCGCGCATCGGCCGCCGACCGACCTGCGCACCAAGTGGCACCACGGGGCCTGGTCGTTCAGCGGCAGCGGCTCCCAATACATCACCAACGGCCCGAAGATTCTCCTCTGGCAGGGGCCGAACCGCCTGGCCTTCCCCCACGGCGAGTGGTGGCGGCCAGACCTGTGGGAGTTCCGCATACTGCTCCGCGTCGCATCCGAGAAAGGGCTAAAGAGCGTTACCCTCTACGACGGCCAGAGGGTCTTCCGCCGCTGGCTGCCCGGCGGGGCCAAGACCTTCCAGACCGAACTCGTCCTCTACAATGCCCAACAACTCGGGCTCTACCCGGTCGTGGAGGACATGGCGGGGCGCCGGGCCATCGGGGCCGAGTTCTGGAACCGGAACCTGGTGATGGAAGAGTTCTTCTGTAGCGACCGGTGCAACTTCCTGGGCAACTGCCGCCTGCGGACCCGCGACGGCCGCCAGGTGTGGACCCAGGTCAGCTTCAAGGGCAACATGGGCATCACCCCCTCGAAGGGACGCCTCGACCTCTCGGTCCAGCCGGCCGTGTGTCTGACGATGGATTCGCCCACGCTTCCCATTGACGGCCGCCCGATGGGCTACCCGACCGTGAGGCTCAATTTCCGCTTCCAGCCGAGGGAGGAATTGCCCGTCCTCTTCGCCTATCC
>CAYYCI010000096.1:0-9868 GCA_964470215.1 uncultured Planctomycetota bacterium | reverse complement strand
AGCCTTTCGCCTGGTGGGACTTCGAGGGCGGCGCCGCGACCGACAAGATGGGGCGCTTCCCCGCAACGACCCTCGTCGGCCAGGCAAGAGTGGCCGACGGACGACTCGTCCTGGAGAAAGCGGGAGCATATCTAATGGCAACCCAGGAACCACCACAGCCAGGCAAACCACCCATTGACCTCGGCAACGCCAACGCCACCGCCCGGGCGCTCAGGGAACACCTCCTCTCCGACCCCCATCGCCCCGGCTACCACTTCGTGGCGCCCGAGGGCCGCTGCATGCCCTTCGACCCCAACGGCGCCATCTTCTGGAAAGGCCGCTATCACCTCTTCTACATCTTCCAGGACCACCGCGGCCACAACTGGGGCCACGTCTCCAGCACCGACCTCTTCCACTGGCGCCACCACCCCACCGGGCTGGTCTCGGGCATGTTCAGCGGCAATTGCTTCATCAACAAGGACGGCCGCCCCACCATGTGCTACCACCAGGTCGGCCAGGGCAACGCGCTCGCCGTCGCACTCGACGACGAACTCAACGAGTGGAAGAAACTCCCCTCCAACCCCATCACCCCGAAGACCAGACCCGGCGACCCCCACCACGGCAAGTACCGCTCCTGGGACCCCTACGGGTGGGTCGAGGGCGAGACCTACTACGCCATCTTCGGCGGCACCCGCCCCGCCGTCGCCAGGTCAAAGACCCTGGAAGGGCCGTGGACCTATGTCGGCGACCTGATGGCCAACGCCGTCGAGGGCGTCTCGATCAACGAGGACGTCTCCTGCGCCGACTTCTTCTCGCTCGGCGGCAAGCGGGTCCTCCTGTGCATCAGCCATCGTCTCGGCGCCCGCTACTATGTCGGCGAGTGGAAGAACGAGCAATTCCACCCCACCTTCCACGCCCGCATGAGCTGGGTGGACAACTCGTTCTTCGCCCCGGAGAGCCTGCTCGACGACAAGGGGCGCCGCATCATGTGGGCCTGGATTCTCGACGGCCCGAGGTTCAAGACCCGCACCGACTTCGGCTGGTCGGGCACCATGAGCCTCCCGCGAGTCCTGACCATGGGCGATGACGACCGCCTGCGGATGAACCCGCCGAAGGAGATCGAAACCCTCCGCTACAACGGCCGGAAACTGACCAATCTGAGCGTAGAAGCCGATGGCGAACTCCCGCTCGAGGGCATCAGCGGTCGGAGTCTTGAACTCGACGTCGTGATGACCGCCGAGGGAGCCACGCGCTACGGTGTGAAAGTCTGCTGCTCGCCCGGCCACGAGGAGCAAACGCTCGTTTACTACGACGCGGCCGAAAAGAAACTGAAGATTGACGCCACGAAGTCGAGCCTCCGCGAGGGCCCGAGGAACATCGAGGGCGGACCCCTCGAGTTGAAGCCCGGCGAGCCGCTCAGACTGCGGGTCTTCGTGGACAGGTCGGTCGTCGAGGTCTTCGGCAACGAAGGCCGCCAGGCCGTCGTCCGCCGCATCTATCCCTCGCGCGAGGACAGTGTCGGCGTCGCCGTCTTTTCCATCGGCGCACCCGCGCGCGTCCTCTCCCTCGATGCCTGGGAAATGATGCCCTCCAACCCATATTGAACCGGTCGAGGCCTCGCCACCCGCCCCGCGTGGCACAGGCTGGAAAGCCCATGCCACCAGAAGGTGGTAACTTCTGTAGGCGGGGCGTCTCGCCCCGCGTCCAGGTCTTGTAGGCTGGCGGTCTCGCCCGGCGTGAGGCACAAGCCGGAAAACCAGAGACTATGAAGGGAACCCGTGGATGGGCATGAAAATAGCCGGGGCTGTGGGCTTTGGCACGCTTTTTGCACCGCAAACAATTGCCAGGCGAGAAGGAAAAGAATGCCTTGGCTGGCTGCCAACCCCGACCCGTCGTTCCCAGGCCACGCACCAACGGCCTTACATCCTTTCGGCAAAGCATTCTTTTCCATCTCGCCTGCATTGGGAACTCACGGTGCACAAAAGCGTGCCAAAGCCCACACGCCCCGGCGCGCTGCCGTCCAGGGTTTCCTCATAGATGTGCCACCAAAAGGTCCTAAGTTCTGTAGGCGGGGCGTCTCGCCCCGCGTGCAGCGCTGGCGAGTGGCGCACCGCTGCCTCCGCGGTCAAAAACCCCTTGGCGGCTGCGAGGCGGTGGGTGTAAAATCCTCGGGGCCAAGCATGCCCCCGGAGGAATGGTGTAGTTGAAGCGGTTCGAGGCTGCAACCTTCTGTGTGGTTTTTCTTTCGGCGGCCGGCCTTTCCGCCGGCTCGCGCGGAACGATCGTTCTCGAGGACTTCGAGCATTTCCTCTGGGGCCAGGACTGGGCGGCCGTCCAGTTCACGGGCGACGCTATCCCCAGGATGTTCGCCGAGACCGAGGTCGCCCACAGCGGTCGCCAGGCGGCGCGGTTGCTCGTGCCCCCCGGCGCTTCGCTGACCGTTGTGGCTCAGGCCGACGGGCGATTCGTGCGTCGGGGCGACAAGCCGCCGCTGCCGATTCCCGGAACGCCACACAAGTTGGGGCTGTGGGTCTCCGGGCGTTCGTCGGGCCATTGCCTCTGGCTTCGAGTCCTCGACGCGCGGGGAAAACACCACGACCTGTTCCTGGGGACCGTGGACTTCGATGGCTGGCGCCATCTCGAGGCCAATGTGCCGGCGATTCCGGAGCCGGTCGGGCTCAGGGCACTCGTCGTCACCGGCGGAAGCGGCCCTCTGGTCGTGGACGACCTGACGGCCGAGGTCACCTCGAGCGAGCCTTGTTTCGTTCGGCTGCGGGTCGAGCGCCCGGACGAGGCGATTCTGGCAGGTCGCTCTTTCCGCCTCGAGGCGGCCGTCCAATGCGTTGGCGCGCCTCGAAGGCTTGCCGGCCAGTTGAGCGTGTCCCCGGTTGCCGAACCTGCGCACATGCTCGAGAGGCGTGAACTGACCTTTCGCCCGAAAGCGGGAGAGACGGCCCGCGAGAGCGTGCGGTTGCGCTTGCCGACCGGGGCCTATCGCGCGGCCCTGCGGGTCGAGGGCGCCGAGGCCAGCCGAACGGTGGTCGTCTATCCCTCGGGGGAGCCTGAGGGCGTTGGGTCGCCCTCGCGCCAGGTGCGGCGGTTCGGCAGGCGAGGGGACGCGCTCAGACTCTACCAGAGCGCCTTGAGCCCGGTGATCCTCGTCGAGACGACCGGCCGCGAACTGACGCTCTTCCGTTCGCTCCGCGACGTGGGGCTGGCCCCGCCAGGCGATGTAGTCTTCAGGGGCTTCAGAAGACCGGATGGGCGGGTGACGATGGGGGAGCCGTGGATTCTCGCCTGGTTCGGCTCCCGGCGGGAGTGGGGCGCAGTGAGGCTGGCCGATGGCTCGCCGGCCGAGAGTTTCGACGTGCCGTTCCTCGTGGTCCTCGGGGCCGAACCCGTCGAGGGGGATTTCGAGCGGGGCGTCCGGCTGGCCTTCCGCCGCAGGGGCCAGATGGCGGCGGTGATGCCGCTTTGTGGCGTGTGGCGCCTCAGCCCGAATGCCACTGCACGGTGGCGCGATGTCCCGGAGAACCTCGCGCGCCTGGCCGCCGTCTGCCGACGATGGGTCAGGCGCCTGCGCGCCTTCCCCATCGGCCTCGAAGAACAATGGCGCCTCGACCCCCGAAACGACCTCTTCGAGGTCAAGGTCCGCTTCCGGTACCTCGAGTGGGGCGAGCGATGGGGTGGAGAGGCCGAGAGGGTGGCGCCAGTGCCCCCACTTCTCATCCTCGCCAGTCAGGCCGGTTTGCCGGTCGAGTTCTCGGCGCGGCCGGTCCCGACCGATTGTTTCACATCCGTCGGGCCCTATTTCGTCGTTCCCGATGCCGAAGGCTACACGTATCGCGTGCGCGGGGTCCTGCGCTACGTCCACCAGGTGGTCGCCGACCTGCCTCCCGGTGGGCTGGACACGGCGATCACCCTTGCGCGCGACTACATAAGCCTCGGCGAGGCGATGAGTCGCATTCCGTGGTGGGCGAGCGAGGGAGGGGAGCGGGGTCGTCGCGCGGCCGACGCCTTGCTCCGCTATGTTCTCGCCCCCGCCAACGCCTGCTACGAAACAGGCGAGGACGGAAGGCTCCGCGCCTGGGACGGCCTGGCGTGGGCGAGTGGCAGGGCAGCGGCCGACGTCGCGACCGCCGAGGTCCTTCGCGGCTGCTGGCTCGCAGGCATCCAGGCCGGCCTGTGGCAGACCATCCGCGCCCACTGGCACCACATCCGCTCGCTCCATGCCGCCCTCGAGCGCCCCGACGACTGGGCGACACTCGGCCTGGGGGACGGCCGGGTGGACGCTCGCCTGAACGCGGAGGTTTACTACGCGCGCATGGCGGCTCGCCTGGGCCTCGCGCGCGAGTATGCCGTCGCGTGTGGCCGGGCGGCGAAACTGCTCGTTGCCGCTCACGCCCTGGCGGCCGCAGCGGGGGATTTCGCCTCCCGCTTCAGGATGCCGGCGCTCGCCGGCGGGCGGGTCCCGGGACGGTGCTTGCCTGGCAGCGTGGGTTTCGCTCCCGGCCCCCCGCCATTCGTCACAAGCCCATCGGACGCGGGCTACGGCTTCGCCGCTCGGTGGCTCGAGGACTACCTCGACCAGCGCTATTCTGGCGGCCCACATCGGTTCTTCGGGAGGGGGGTGGCGGAGTGGAAGCGCCGCCTCTTCGCTTTCCTCGGGCCGCCGGAGGATGCCGTCGGGCGTTGGTGGGCGAACCCGATCAGCCCGGGACCATTCGGGGGGAACTACGTCCTCTCGGTCGAGGCTGGCCCGGACGGTTGGCCGGCTCTCTGCTGGAGGTCACACGCAAACCCGAAGGGTGGGCCGCTGGTCTTCGGGACCATCGGCACGAGCCCGAATGCCAGGGGGAAGATGCTCAGGCGGCTCGACGTCAGCCCCCACCTTCGCCTCTCGGCCTACGGCGCTATCGAAGGCCCACCGCCGGCCACAGAAACAGGCAGCCAACGGCCACCAACCCCAGCGCCCCGACAAGAAGAACCAGGCGGCGATACACCCGGGCCAGGTCGGCCCCGAAATACTCCCGACTGAGCACAAGGCACAGGTGCACGGGCGACAGGAGCACCCCGAAGAAGCCGCCCGCATAGGCGAAAACCGCACGGCCGTAATCTATCACCGCCGCATCCCCGCCGCCGCGAACAATCAGCGAGAGCAACACGGGGAAACAGATCGCCACCACCGCCGGCATGTAGCCCGTGAGCACCCCCACCAGCATCGGCACCAGGAAGATGAGAACGAGCGGCGGCACGTTCCACTGGGCGAAGGCCCGCGGCAGGGCCCCCACGGCGCCGTACGACCCGAGCATGTGCCCGAACGCCACCACCCCATAGACCAGGAGGACCATCCGCGGGGTGACCGTCTGGCGAACGAGTCCGACGACCTCTCGCCCAGGCACCTTCTTGAGCACCAGGAAAAGCGGATTGACAACGGCCAGCGCGACGAGCAGGCCGCTGCGGGTCGAGAGCCCCAGCGGCGCGCCCAGGTAGCCGGCGACGGCGAACAGGGCCGTTACGGCGATCACCGACCACACTGGCCAGGTCGCGCTGGCCAGTTCCCTCAGGCTGCCCACCTGCGGCGGGTCTTTGGGCAGCCCGCGCACCCGCCTGAAACAGAAGGCCGCGCCCAGGGCGATCGCCCCAAGGGTCATCGGCCCCTGGGCCAGGATGAGCCTTCCGAGCGGCGCCCCGAGGATTGCCGACGCGAACAACACCCCCGGATAGAGCGGCCAGGTCCATTCCCAGACGTGTCGGAACCAGTAGTTTATGAGCGTGCGGTCTTCGCGCGGGACGTCGAGGTCGTCGCTCAATTCGCCGACCATCGGGGCAGAGAACAGGGCGCCGCCCGGCATGGGCAGAAGCCCGACGAAGGCCGGCGCCACGGCCATCGCCGCCCGACGGTCGGGAAGCAGGGCCTTGAGCACGGCGATGAGACGGCTGAGGCTCGCCGCGTGGCGGAGCGCGTGGCCGAGAAACTGAATCAGCAGGATCAGCCCGAACAGTTGGAGGCTCGTGGGCTCGATCGCCGCACGGGCCATTCGAGCCGAGATGCCCCCGAACGCGGCACCGACCCCGCGCGGAAAACGCTCCCACCTCACCCCGAAAAGCACCCCGAGGAAAACCGCGCCCACCATCAGCGCAATGCCCACGTCCACCTTGCGGTAGATCAGGTAGACCATCAGGGCGAGAACGAGCACCAGCGAGACCGTCTCGAACAACCCTCGCTCCAATCCCTGGCTCGGCGCTAGCCGGCCCGCGTCGCCGAGCGCTCGCGCAATGGCAGCCAACCCAGGACGTTCTGGACTTGTTCGTCCCAGCAGGCCCAGTCGTGGCCGCCGGGGCCTTCGCTGTACGTCAGGTCGAGCCCGAGGGCGAGGGCGTGGTCGCGGAAGCGGACGTTCGAGGGGTAGAGTTCGTCCTCGGTTCCGCACCACTGGAAGAGCGCGGGTTTCGGCCCGTCGCGCTCGGCGAGGCGCTCGGCCAGATGGAAGAGGTCGTTGTCGCTGCCGCGCAGGCGGCCCAGGTCGCCGAAGACGTTCTGCCACTCGCGCTGGCGCTCCGGCCGCTCGGCGAACAGACCCACCACGTCCAGCGCGCCGGAGAGGCTGGCCGCCGCGGCGAAGCGCTCCGGGTGCCTCATAGCGAGTTTGAACGCGCCGTAGCCGCCCATCGAGAGGCCAGCAACGAAGGTGTCCTCGCGCCGCTCCGAGAGCGGGAAAAACGCCCCACAGATCGCCGGGAGTTCCTCCGAGACGAACGTCCAGTAGGGGTAGCCGTTGGCCATGTCGGAGTAGAAACTTCGGTGGACGGCGGGCATGACCACCGCCAGCCCCATCCCCGCCACGTAGCGCTCGATCGAGGTGCGTCGTTGCCAGATCGTGTGGTCGTCCGAGAGACCGTGGAGCAGGTAGAGGGTGGGGTAAGGCGGGCCGGGTGAATATCCGCTCTGCCCGACCTGTTGCCGTGTAGTCTGGGGCAGGATCACGTCCATCGAGCAACACAGTCCGAGAACGTCGGAGAAGAAATTGCAGTGGAGAAGCGCCATCACTCACCTCCTCGGCAAAACCAGTTGCCCGCAGATGATACCAAATGCCCCCGACCGAAGCACACGGCTTCGCCCTCGGCGCCCGCGGCACTCTAGCGGGAGACAAGGACGAACACAGACCAACACGGACGAACGCGGACAGGCACGGACGAAGCGGAAACGGGGCTGGAAGCCGCCGCGGTTAGCCGGCGGGCCGCGGTTGGGGAATCGGAGCGATGCGACCGTCGCGAAGGTGGAGGGTGCGCTGGGCGTAGCGGGCGGCCAGCTCGTCGTGGCTCACCACCAGGACCGTGCCGCCCTCGCGGTGGAACTCGGCAAGGTAGTTCATTATCTCGGTGGCGTTGTCGGGGTCGAGGTTGCCGGTCGGCTCGTCGGCGAGCAGGAGCCTTGGGCGGTTGAGGAGCGCCCGGGCCATGGCCACCCGCTGGCGCTCGCCGATGCTCAACTCCGCCGGGCGGTGGTCGAGCCTGTCGGCCAGGCCGAAACGCTCGAGGAGGGCCAGGGCCTGCTCGCGCCGCTCGCCGCTGTCCCCCGCGGCCAGAGAGGGAACGAGGACGTTCTCCAGGACGTTCAGGTAGGGGACGAGGTGGAAGAGTTGGAAGACGAAGCCGATGTTCTGAGCGCGGAAGCGCGCGCGCTCGCCCGGCGGGAGGGCGTAGAGGTCGGTGTCGGCGACCACCACGCGGCCCTCGCTCGGGCGGACCATTCCGCCGATGGTCAGAAGGAGGGTGGATTTCCCGCTTCCGCTCGGCCCCTTGATGGCCACGAACTCGCCTGCCTCGACCCGAAGGTCAACCCCGTCGAGGGCGCGGACCTCGCCGGTGGCCCGGCGGTATATCCTCGTGACGTTCGACAGTTCGATCACACTGTGGCCCTTCCCAAACAATGCTATTATACCACGCGGACCGATCGAGCCAAAAACAGACAAAAGGGGCGGCGACCCGAAAGCCGCGGCCCCTGAGTCCAGCCCACAGGTCAAGCGGCTAGACCTTCTCGGGCACGACGAACGGCTTGCGGTAGGGCCGGGTGAGCAGGGCGTTGGCCTCAGGGTCGTTGACGAATTTCTCGCTCTCCGGGTCCAACTCCAGCCAACGGCCGAGCCGGTAGGTCGTCTCCTCGAGCTTCAGGCCGTTGTCCTTCAGAGTGTCCTGGAACCACTCGAGGCTCCGCACGATCTCCTTGTCGTCGCCGAGCGACATGGTCTTCTTGTTGAACGGGACGTTCTTGCCGAGACGGTAGGAGATGTTGGCGAGGTGGCAGAGGGCCGAGGAGTAGTGGGCCTCGAGGATGTGGGCGTCGAGGTCTTCGGGCTTTCGCGAGCGGACGCACGCGATGAAGTTCTTGAAAATCTCGCCGCCCGGCCCGCGTTCGCTCGCGGGGTTCTTGACGTCGGGCGGGGACTTTATCTCGATCGGCTCACTCGGCTTGTCGTCGAAGACCAGCGAGGGGCGCCTGCCCTTGGTCGGCAGGTTCGAGACCTCGAAGAGGAGTTTCGTGGTGCCGAAGTCGTAGATTGCCAGTTGGACGTTTGGGGTCTGGCCCTGGTCGTTCCACTTGAAGCGGCCACCGATGCTGACGACCCGCCTCGGCAGGGTGGCGTTGGGGATTGACCAGCGGCAGATGTCCATCGCGTGGACGCCGTAGTTGCCGATGTCGCCGTTCCCCGTGTCCCAGAACCAATGCCAGTTGTAGTGGACGAGGTTTCCGTGGTAAGGCTGCTGGGGAGCGGGGCCGAGCCAGATGTTGAAGTCGAGGCCCTGCGGGGGCGGGCCGGGCTTCTTGAAGCCGATGCTCCCCCGGCGCTTGAAACTGTTGCCGCGGACGGCCAGGAGGGTGCCCCTCTTGCCGGAGGCGATGTCCTTGAGCGTGCGCCAGTGGCCACCGCTGCGGCGCTGGGTGCCGTGTTGGACCATGCGCTTGTACTTCCTCGCCGCCTCGACACACTGTCGGCCCTCGAAGACATTGTGGCTGCACGGCTTCTCGACGTAGACGTCCTTCCCCGCCTGGCAGGCCCAGACGGTGATCAGCGAGTGCCAGTGGTTGCAGGTGGCGATGGAGATGGCATCGAGGTTCTTGTCCTCGAGGGCGCGGCGAATGTCCTGGACACACGTCGGGCGCTTCTGGCCGCGCTTCTCGACCGAGTCGGCGCGGCCCTTGAAGAGGCGGCTATCGGGATCGATCAGGTAGGTGACGCGGACGTTCGGCATCTTGCAGTATGCCCCGATGTGGCCGCCACCGCGGCCGTGGAGGCCGGCCACTCCGACGTTCACTGTCTCGTTGGCTCCGAGAACCTGGCCCGAGGCTTTCGTGCCGCCGATGGCGAAGAGCGCGCCGGCGAGCGCGCCTTTCTTCAGGAAGGCTCTTCTGGTCTGGTCTGACATCGCGCCGACCCCCTTTCTCATGGTTCCCTCCTCCCCTTCGGGCATATTACGCATTGTGGCGGGGGATTCAAGCGGGATGGGGGCATGTGATCCTCGATTCCAGGACCATTCCTCGTCCTGCCACCAAGCCGGGCGTGCAAAGTTGGGAGCGGAAATGCGCCCGGCCGCCGCGTGGGCTTTGGCACGCTTTTCTGCACCGTGGGTCTCCAATGCAGGCGAGAAGGAAAAGAATGCTTTGGCCAGAGGACGTCAAGCGCGGGGTGCTTGCCACTTCGGACCCACGCTGCGTATGGGCTTGCGTGCGAGGCATTCTTTTCCTTCTCGCCTGGCAGCTGATTGCGGTGCAAAAAGCGTGCCAAAGCCCACGCGAAGCGGCCCCAGGCCGACACGGATTCGTCGTGCTCTTGCATAGACGAGCCACGGGCCTTCTCCGACTGCATTGGCCTCCGGCGGGCCGGGA